>CALLDA010000160.1 GCA_937998635.1 uncultured Pseudomonadales bacterium | reverse complement strand
CGAATAGCCTGCACGGTGAGGTACTTGTCGTAAGCGTTTTCCACTTCAAACTCGGTCTCTACACCACGGATCTTGTGAGCGTGGTTAAATCGGGTGAAGCGGTTGGTCTGTACATCTTGAGCGTGGACATAAGACCAGGACCAGACCGGATGGCCATTTTTCTCCAGTTGCGCCAGGTCACCTTTCTTCTGCTGGCTAAAGCCAATCTCAAAGGAGCGCCATAGCTCACCACGACGGTCATAGGTCACATAACCAATGGCGGCCATATTGCGCGCGTCGAGCCAGACTCGCTTCTTGCTGACCGGTGCTCTTGGATACCCGGTAGGTTCGGCTTCTACTACGATCACTTCTGGACACAGCTGGAAGTCAACTTCGTAGAAGTTGAGGCCCTTTTTACCACCGTGGAGGGTGCTTTCTTTCGACCAGTTTTCCTGATCACCTTGCCAGGTGCCTGACTGGGAGCCCAGGAAGGGGCCACGGCCAACCACCTTGTAGTTACCCCAGGTCAACATGGGATCACCCGCTGCCCAGGCATCGGACAGGAAGAAGGTGATACCTGGCACGATAGGCTCAAAACGTTGGTTGGTGGGGAAACGACGTACCCGCTTAAAGGCCGGTAGGTAACCGAACAGATCGGGGAATTCCCGTTGGTCGTATTTCCAGATATTCAGGAAGGAAGAGCCTTTGGCATCGTTAGGGTAGGTAAACCAGACCGACTGGTTACGCAGCAGGTGTTCCTGGCCTTCGAGGTAAGGGCCATCGGGGTTGCTGACCAGGCCCACGGTGTTTTGCTCACACCAGCCTAATTGATACTCATATTCAATATCGCCGTCGGGACCGATATCGTGATCCTGTACCGCATAGACGGAGGTATCGTGACGACCCCAGCTGAGGGTCACATTGGCAAAGGCTTCCAGCCCGGTTTGTGGGTCGGGGAAGGGTGAGCCACCGATCCAGGGCTTACCCGTGCCTTTAACAACGACGTTGCCGCCATCATCGAAGACGCCTTTGCCCTGATTGCGTAAGGTGGCTTCGAGGTAGTCTTTGGGATACAGCTCGGTGATATCGGTGGTGGTCGGTGCTATGCGAATACGTCGACCCATCTGGACGATCTGGACATAGGCGACCGGGTCAAGGATGTCTTTCACGTGCTCGACATTGTTAGCGTCAACAATGTCGCCTTCTTTGATTTTACCCTTGGTGAAAGCCTCGATGGAGGTTAGCTCTTCGGGGTAGGCCTTGGCGATATCGCCGGTATTACCGATCAAAGGCATCAGTGAGGTCAGTACCCCCGCACCCATCGTGCCCTTGGCCATCTTGTCCATGAAAAATCGACGACTATAATCAAAATCGTATTTTCTTATATGCATTGCTAACCCACCTCTATTCCGTTTAGTAAATTTTAAATAACTACCGCTGATTCAAAACCGCCATATTTAATTTAATTATGATTGGGCTCGTCATAAGCGGAAGCTATTTTTACTACATGGCTCTACGTCATTCAAGTTATTACTAAAAAATATATAAAATTAACTATTAAATTACATTTAAGAATAACACCTATGAATAAAGAATATGTGTAGCTCCTTACATAACTGATCGTTCCTGGCGGTCATTACTGCTAAGCAGCAGTGTCCGACTACCGCAATACTCGGTATACAAAACCCGCCATAAAATGACTAAAAGCTGGAATGGGCGAAAGATTACTGGAAAAACTTGTAAAAAAACCAACGCTCACGCGCTGGTTTTTTCATTTGCCAGAAGTCAGCAATTAGAACTCATAGGTTAGAGGCACCATCGCATCGTCTGAGCGATCTCATCCGAGCAAAAATAGAACCGAAATTATCGGTGTCAATGGTTTATTCAAGAAGTAATTAAAAAAATTAATATTTTTAGGACAGCGTGTTTACATTATTCTTTGAAATAAGAATTTTATGTTGTTTAAAATAGGATTTTTCTACAGATTTTTTCAGATATATGCGCCGCTCTCGCACAGTAGTTATTAAGGTGTTCAACGCAGCAGATTAGACAGTTTTGGATTGGGTCGATCAGCTTTTTTGAACAGCAAAACGATATGCCCTATGCTCTGCACCACCTCAGCTTTACATTGTTTGCATAGATCTTTAATAACTGCTTGTTTAGCTTGTCGATCACCTACCGATAGCTTTATTTTTATCAGCTCATGATCAACCAGCGCCCGATTAACTTCTGCTAAAACGCTATCGCTTAGCCCTTTGCTTGCGATAGTGACTACTGGAGTGAGATTGTGGCCGATACCACGTAAGTGTTTTTTGTCAGAACTGGAGAGTGTTGTGGCAGCTAGAGTCATAGTAGAGTGTGTCGCGGTAAGTGGCCTGGTAATGCCGTCAATAAATAAAGTGTGGCAGGTATGATGATAGTCGATTGAATCTGAGTGCTGCCGTGGCTGCCATCAAGAGGCAGCCATTAATGGACTGGCATCAAGAACTGGAAATCAGGACAGCAGTAGTTGTTGATTACCCGAAAGCAAGTATAGCGAAAATCGAGGGTGCACCCCATGGCGAAATCAAAAAGTAGCAACCGTTGGCTGCAGGAGCACGAAAAAGATCAATACGTGCAGCGCGCTCGTAAAGAAGGTTATCGTTCCCGGGCTAGTTATAAACTCCTTGAGTTAGATGAGAGGTCTGGATTATTCAGTCCGGGGCAGACCGTTGTCGATTTGGGCGCGGCTCCGGGTGGTTGGTCGCAGGTGGCTGCCGAGCGAGTGGGAAATCGGGGTATCGTGATCGCTTCGGATATATTGCCGATGGATGCCATCGCCGACGTGCAGTTTGTGCAGGGTGATTTTACCGAGGTGTCAGTTTATGACGAGATTGTTAATTGCCTGGACGGCAAGCTGGCAGACCTTGTTATTTCTGATATGGCACCCAATATGAGTGGTATGAAGGAGATTGACCAGCCCCGCGCGATGTACCTGCTGGAATTGGCGGTTGATTTTGCCAGCCAGGTGTTGCGACCCGGTGGGGTGTTCGTGAGTAAAGTGTTTCAGGGTGAGGGTTTCGATCAGCTGCTCAAAGATGTGCGTACCCGCTTTGACAAAATTGCCGCTAAAAAACCCGATGCCTCTCGAAGTCGGTCGCGGGAAGTATATTGGGTGGCTACCGGCTATCGCGGTCGAAATTGACCACTAAATTGACGAGTAGGCGGACAAGCAATTGCGGTAAATCCAGTTATACTGCATCAACTATACTGTAATAACACAATTGGTCGGCGTAGTGCTGGCGCGAGGATAGACAGTTGAGTGAAATGGCGAAAAATCTGATTCTGTGGGTCATCATAGCGGCGGTATTGCTGTCGATCTTTCAGAACTTCAAGGAAGGCCCTACACCACCAACAATGAGTTATACGAACTTCGTTGACGAAGTGCAGAATGACCGCGTCCGTAGCGTTGTTATCGAAGGCCAGATTATCGAAGGTGAGCATCACGACGGTACCCGCTTTCGTACGGTGAGACCTGATGTGCTCGATACGGGCATGATGAATGATCTGCTCAATCATAGCGTCAATGTTGAAGGTCGAGAGCCTGAAAAGCCCAGTGTCTGGATGCAGCTCCTGATGGCTGCGTTCCCCATCCTGTTAATTGTCTTTATCTTCATGTTTTTTATGCGGCAGATGCAAGGTGGTGCAGGTGGTGGTCGCGGTGGCCCCATGTCCTTCGGCAAGAGCAAAGCTAAACTGCTGAATGAAGACCAGATCAAAACTACCTTTGCTGATGTTGCTGGTGTCGACGAGGCTAAAGAAGACGTTGGTGAGCTGGTCGAGTTCTTGAGTGACCCCTCCAAATTCCAGAGTCTCGGCGGACGTATTCCGCGAGGTGTGTTGTTGTCTGGCCCTCCTGGTACCGGTAAGACGCTGTTGGCCAAGGCTATTGCGGGCGAGGCCAAGGTGCCGTTTTTCTCTATTTCGGGCTCGGATTTTGTCGAAATGTTTGTCGGCGTCGGCGCATCTCGCGTGAGGGATATGTTCGAGCAGGCCAAGAAGCAGGCGCCGTGCATTATCTTTATTGATGAAATCGATGCCGTAGGGCGTACCCGTGGTGGTGGTTATGGCGGCGGTAACGACGAGCGCGAGCAAACCCTGAACCAGCTGCTGGTTGAGATGGACGGTTTTGAAGGCAATGAAGGCGTGATTGTGATTGCAGCCTCGAACCGTCCCGATGTCCTTGATCAGGCCTTGATGCGTCCCGGTCGTTTTGATCGCCAGATTTATGTCGGCCTGCCGGACATTCGCGGTCGAGAGCAAATCCTCAAGGTACATGTGCGTAAAGTCCCCCTGGACGAAAGCGTCGATCTTCACGTAATTGCCCGAGGTACACCTGGGTTCTCCGGCGCTGATCTGGCTAACCTTATTAACGAAGCCGCGCTGTTTGCTGCCCGATCCAATCGTCGTCTGGTCACTACCGAAGAATTTGAAAAGGCCCGGGATAAGGTCATGATGGGTGCCGAGCGGCGTTCTATGGTGATGTCCGAAATTGAAAAAACCAATACCGCCTACCATGAAGCAGGGCACGCGATTGTCGGCAGGCTGACGCCCGAGCATGACCCTATCCACAAAGTGTCGATCATTCCTCGTGGTAGAGCTCTGGGTGTCACCCAGTTTTTGCCGGAAGAAGATCAATACAGCATGAGCAAGCGTAAATTGACCAGTCAGCTGTGTAGTTTATATGGTGGTCGAATTGCTGAAGAGCTTATCCATGGTCTTGATGGCGTTACCACTGGCGCTTCAAACGATATCGAAAGAGCCAGCCAGCTGGCGCGCAGTATGGTGACGCGCTGGGGTCTGACTGAAAAAATGGGTCCTATTCTCTATGGCGATGAAGAGTCAGCCATGCCTGGTCAGGGTGGTAAAAACTTTTCTGGTGCTACGTCCCAGCTAATTGATGAGGAGGTGCGGCTGATTATCGATGATAGCTATGATCGGGCCACGACCTTATTGAAAGAAAATATTGATATCCTCCATGCGATGAAAGATGCCTTGATGGAGTTTGAAACCATCGATGCAGAACAGGTTGATGACCTTATGGCGCGCCGACCTGTGCGCCCGCCACGGGACTGGCACGATTCAGATTTTGATCACTCGTCAGGTGGAACAGCAGCGGCAAGCGATGCTGATGTCGAGACCGAGGTGTCAAAGACGGATGTTGATAAGCCTGATGCCCCCATTGGCGATCCGGTCGAAGGCAGCTGACTCTAGCGGGGAATCTCGATGGTGTGCAGTTGCTCTGATCTTTAATTGGCGATCCCTGG
>CALLDA010000159.1 GCA_937998635.1 uncultured Pseudomonadales bacterium | reverse complement strand
TAACCAAAGCATTCTGGCCCGGCCTGCCAGCCCTCTTGCTCAGCGGTGTCTGCATAGAGATTCCACATTTCGACAGTGGGTGCCAAAAAAGTCGCCAGGGCAAAATAGCTATAACGATTGCGCGCTGCGAACTGAGCGGTTTCGGGGCTGACCAGGCTGGGAATCCAGGTTTCTGGAATGGGTTTTTGAATGGGTTTCACCCACGGGTTTACATGGCGATATTCGTAATGCTTACCTTCATAGCGCCACGGTCCGTCTTTACTCCAGGCCTGCATAATAAAGTCATGGGCTTCGTCGAAACGTTCGCGGTTATAAGTGGGGTTGATGTTATTGGCCAGCTGCTCACAACCGGCACCCCGTACCCAACCGGTGACCAAACGTCCGCCGGAGATCATATCGATGGTCGCCAATTCTTCAGCTAATCGCAATGGATCTGCGACCGGCAGAGGATTACCCATCAGGGCGATTTTCACCTTTTTGGTAATACGCGCCAAAATAGATGCTTCTACGTCCATGACGCCACCCATTGTGAACGGATTGGCGTGGTGTTCGTTGAGCATAACGCCATCGAAGCCGAGCTCTTCAGCATAGACTTTTTCATCGAAGTAACGATTGAACAGTGCGCCACCTTTAACCGGATCGAGAAATTTATTGGAAACCCCAAAAAAACTGGAATTCTTGATTACCTCTTCTTCGGGGACATGGGCGTAGGGCCGTTCGGTAAATGTTGTGATATGCATGATTGGATCTCCTGTATCTGATGCTAGCCTTTTCGGCTAAGTCTAGCGGGCTGCGTCTAATTATCTAAGACCGATCTAAGATAAAAGCGCCTGAACTTCGGCAAGAAATTTATCGGTCTGTTCGATTTCCGGGCGATGACCACAAGCCTTAAAGGTCACCACCTTGGAGCCTGCGATGGCTTTTTGATAAACATCGGCTGTACTAAAAGGCACGATCTTATCTTCATCACCCCAGAGGATTTGCGTGGGCAAATCTTTAATCAAACCCAGGCGATGACTCAATGCCGGATTATTCATGTAGGGCTGCCAGGCAAAACGTGCAGATTCGGCCGTGGCATCCTGAAATCGTTCATATTGTTCGGCTGTTACTTCGCCGCCAAACAAATCAGCAAACTCAGGCGTTCGGTCAACATTGCTAACGCTATAAGCAAGGTAATCAGCGGTGAGATATTGATAAATATCGCAAATCTCGCCACTGGGCGGTTTGATGCCCATGGGCGCTACCAGGGTCATGGACGAAAACTGCGCAGGGTTTTGCGCAGCCATCTCGGCAGCGACCCAGCCACCGAGACTAAAGCCGATAACATCCGCCCCCACCCAGCCCTGTTCGACCATGACCTGGGCATAATAGTTAGCTAAATCACCAATGCTCAGCGCCCAGCTAATACGCGGCGAGACACCAAAACCTGGGTGCTGCGGTGTTATCACGGTGCGCGTTAAGGCCAGCTCCTGCTTCCACTTCAACCAACCGGGATCGCCCAGTTCTTCGTTTAGCACCAGCAGGGGTTTACCACTGCCGCCTTGCGTTATGACTAGCTCAGAACCGCCAGCGTTGATGGTTTTTGTCGTGTAATCGTTGGTCGCCAATACCCTTCTCCTGTTATTTCGGCTACTTATATTTTTAACTTATTGTTAAATCTCACAAAGTGAAACGGAGGACTTGTGATTAAGCCCTCCGCCCGACCCTGCTTTTTAATCCCGTTATCAGGCAGCGTTCTCTTTGTATTCCCACTTTTTCAGTGCAGGCAAAGCGCCTTCAGCAAACAGCGTCATGCTCTGTTTAGCTTGCTCATAATCCATACCGGCATAGGTAAAGAAACAATTCAGCTCGATTGGGCCAACAATATCTTCAATGCCTTTGAGTTTTTCCAGACATTCGTCCGGCGTGCCATAAATCTGCTGTTCGACATATTGCTCGGTGACACGATCGGCATCTTCGCGCATGGCGACCGCCGAGCGACCGTAATGCTCGTAACCTTTGATGCTATCGAAATGCTCGCCTTTCATTTCATAGTGCTTCATGGCCGATTCCCAATAATCGCCCATGTATTTATAGGCCATGTCTTTGGCTTTACCCGAGTCTTTATCACAATAAGTGAAAATATTGGCCGAGGTGGGCGGCGCGGGCCGATTATGTTCCTTCTCAAAGAGTTCTCGATACAGGCGGATATCTTTAGCCCGTTGCTCCCAGGGCCCCACCGCAAAAGTCATCATGGTGCCGCCCAGGCGCGCCGCATGAGGCACGGTGTCCGGGGACATAGAAACGATATAAGTGCGATCTTTATAGCTTCTGACTGGCTTGGGGCGAATATCCACGGCTATCTGATCAAAAAATTCGCCGTGATGCTCGGCCATCACACCATTTTCAAGGGCATCGAGGATCATCGGCGCCGCTTCGTTAAAACGATCTCGTGATGAGGCCATATCGACACCAAAGCCGTCGTATTCAACCCGGCCCAGACCGCGACCCAGACCCACAATTACGCGGCCATTGGACAGATTATCGAGCATGGACAAATCCGT
>CALLDA010000158.1 GCA_937998635.1 uncultured Pseudomonadales bacterium | reverse complement strand
TCCAGATGTCGATCTCATCGCTGATATTTCCCACATCGGGATTATTTTTCTACTGTTCTTGCTGGGTCTCGATATGCAGCCCCAGTCACTATTCAATGTCTTTAAAAAAGTCACTCTGGTGACATTAATGAGCTCCGTATTATTCGCCATGGTGGGTTACGGAATTGGCTACCTGTTCGGCTTTACCAGCATTGAAAACGTAATTATCGGTGCCGCCATGATGTTTTCGAGCACCATCATCGGTATCAAACTGCTACCTACCACCATCCTACATCACCGACATATAGGCGAAATGATGGTCGGGATGTTGCTGGTACAGGACTTTCTTGCGATTTTTGTTCTGCTCATCCTTCTAAGTAGCCAGGGGGGGCAGGTAGATTTGATTCAAATCGGCACGGCATTATTAGCCCTGCCTATCTTGATCGGCCTGAGCATTGCCGCTGTGCGTTATGTGCTATTACCTTTGTTTACCAAATTTGATCGCATGGGCGAATATGTCTTTTTGCTCGCCATCGGCTGGTGTCTGGGGGTATCCCAACTCGCTGAGGTAGTCGGCCTGTCGAGGGAGATTGGTGCGTTTATCGCTGGCATCACCATCGCCACCAGCCCCATCTCTCAATATATTGCGCTCAGCCTTAAACCCCTGCGTGACTTCTTTCTCATCCTGTTTTTCTTTTCACTGGGGGCGCAATTTAATCTGACACTATTACCAGAATTGCTCGTTCCAGCATTATTACTCGGAGGCAGTATGCTGGTGATAAAACCCATAGTCTTTCATTTCCTGCTACGCCAGCAGAGTGAGAAAAACATGCTCTCATGGGATCTCGGTTTCCGTCTTGGGCAGATCAGCGAATTCTCTTTGTTAATCGCCTATGTGGCTGTTAGCTCATCTTTAATCGGCAATCTCGCATCCCACCTGATCCAGGCTGCGGCGATCATTACCTTTTTATTATCGAGCTATATCGTGGTCTTGAACTTCCCCAACCCCATCGCTGTTAAAGAGCATTTACGCCGAGATTGAGTGCGCCCTGAAAACTAGATAGCAGGGGCTATCAGGATCTTCGCTTAATCCGTTCCAGGCTATGTCAGGAATAATGATGGGGCTTCAACAAACGACTAATCCATCGTGAAATCAAACGGTCACTGGTCTCCTCAGCAGCGATACCGAGCTTTTCTGGCAGTGACTTCTTCTGAACGTAGTGGATTTTAAAAACCTTGCAGTCCTTAGCCAGGGTCGTCAAATATTCATCGCTGGTTTTAACATCATCAATTAAGCCTACTTGCTGCGCCCTGGTGCCATACCAGGTTTCACCAGTAGCGACCTGTTCGATATCGACCTTCTGACGGCGTTCGGATACATACTCTTTAAACAACAAATGAATATCGTTGAGATCTTCCCGAAACTTGTCTCTAGCTTCGTCAGTGTTCTCACCCATCACCGTTAAGGTGCGTTTGTATTTACCGGCCGTCATCATTTCAACGTCAATATCATGGCGCTTTAATAAGCGATGGACATTGGGAATCTGGGCCACCACACCGATTGAACCGATGATCGCGAAAGGTGCTGCCAAAATCTGGTCTGCCACACAAGCCATCATATAGCCACCACTGGCGGCCACCTTATCTACACAAACCGTTAAGGGAATACCCATTTTTTTTATTCTATCCAACTGACTGGCGGCCAGCCCATAGCTATGAACCATGCCGCCGCTACTTTCAAGCTGAACAACAATTTCATCTTCGGCTTTAGCCTGGGCTAAAACTGCGGTGATTTCCTCTCTTAAGGCCGCTACGCCGGACGCACGTAAATCGCCATGAAAATTTAACACGAAGACTCTTTTGTCCGGCGTTGTCTCATCGACCACCGCATCATTTTTCTTAGATTTTTTTGCGGCTAACTTGTCGCGTTTTTTGCGCTGTTTTACCGCCGATTTTTTTTCCTGCGGAACGAGGATAGCCTCGTTGACGGCATCCTCCATATGCTGAAATTTTTCGTTCAGCGAAGTTATTTCAAGATGCCCCTTCTCCTTTGGCGACCCTTTTGAATTAGCAGCAACTAAAGCAACAGCTACTCCTAGCGCAACCAACACCGTTACAATTTTGGCCAGAAACAGGCCATAGTCCGCTATAAATTCCAAAAATGTTTCCTCCTAACCTGGTCCGCTAATCGAGTTAAATCCGCTTATTATTATTTGTTGAATTCGCAGTTAAAGGGATGTTTTCCGCAATTAGACCCCTCGTACTAAGACTGATCGTATAAACCGCTTTATTTTCAAGTGGCTTTTTCATGGTTCTGCTTATCTCAAATGAAACCAGCCGGTTGAGCCTGGGGACTTTTTTTAACCACTGCCATGCATCAATTTTATTAGCTGCCCGATGCAGAGTTCCTACAGATCGCTCAACATTAACCGTATTATTCGGCAATCGGTTTAGCACACAAAAATGTTCCAAACGTATTAGCGGCCCTGCTTTTAAGGGCAAATTTTTACTGAGTCTAATGACACGCGCATCTAGTTGCCAGTAATCCCCCTCCAGCTCCTGGGAATATTCGTCACCTTTATAATCTTTAACACGGACGCTAAAATGATCTCCGGTTTTGCGGTTGAAATATATGGTGGCCAGTGGCTTATTAGACGGAACGTCAGTATATTCGAGCATATCCAGCCCTAATAAAATAGCCACAAAGCCTCCACCTAGAATCATCAGGCATGGTAACAAGACCAGCATGTGTTTAAATAAATTTTGCTTACGCAATACCTGGATAGCCAAAGCACACAAGATGCCCCCGGATACTACGAAGACCAAAACAAAAATATTCAGGTTCTCCAAGATGCGCCTCCAGGATTAGCTTTGGTCAAACTCAGCCGATAACACAGGCCTAAGTTAAACGCTGATTTTTAAATGCTTGATTAGTGACCCCTACCGTCCTATTCGACACCCAGAGATAGCAAACACTCGTTGGCAAGATCAAGAGCAGTTTCGTCCTCTCGATAACCGGATTTACAGTTATCTATGTAATATTCCAGGCAGGTGATGCTATCGGCAAACACCTCCCAGTAGTTTTCCACAAGCTGTTCGGTTTGTTCAGAAAACAGGATTTCTTTTACGAATCTTAGACACTTCGAAGTCAGGTCAGCTAGTCGAGTAAACTGGACAAGATGAGCACTGCCACTAATGGCCAGCAAGGCTGACTCAAGTTCCGGCAAAGTTTCATCACCAACGTATCCAGATGAGATCTCACTGAGTATTTCTTTCACTTCAGCGAGGCGCGTGCCTGATTCATTCATTACCGCAACTTGAGCGGTTTTAAGCAGACTAACTTGAAGTATCTCAGATAGCGGCCTGCTCTCCCATTCCTTAGCCTGGATTTTTGAGGGCGGAATATAGTCAAATTCCAGAAGCGCACATTCAGATTGTAATATCGTATCTATAAATTCCACCATTAACTCTTGGGAAAGCTCAGCGCCAGGTTCACTGGATTCCAGTTTGGTACTAAATTGTTTAAAACGGCGCGACAGTCCATCAAACCCGGTTTCCTGCCAAAGAGACGCCATCTTATCGAAGGCCTCCTGCAACTCGACGATAACTGACGAATCACCACCAATATGACCATTTTCTGGAATATCCAGCACATAGCGCGTATTCCAGATCAAGTCTTTAAGAGATCGAAACACCTTAGCTTCGTCACGCCCTTCATCGTCGATAATAAACTTTCTTATCTCACTGATATCTCGCTCAAAAAACCCCAGCTCTGGGATACCCACCCGTATTCGCCGTTCTCGCTCTTCGCTATCTTTCGTTTCGATCAATGCCACCAGACTAACAAAAGCTCTCCACAAACCTTCTGGATAAGGATTACGGCCATCCCCCGGATTATCAGCAGTCAGCAATCTTATTTGCTTTTCGACTACCGCAAGCAGGCGGATTCGCTCTACCTGCAATTCAAGTTTATTTTCAGCAAGTGCCCTGACCACAAGGCCGACAACCCACCAATAATCCTTTTCCGATACCAGAACAGCTATATTTTGTAGGCGCTGGGCAACCCGAAAAAGAATGATAAAGGCTTTATTCCGGTTGTTATCACGGATGACATCAAGCAAGCCAAATTGATAGAGATGGAGCAGTCGTTTGACGTCATCTTTCTGCTCACCACCAAGCGGATTCGAAGCAACCTTTTTGTCAAACTCTGGCCAACTCACCTTATTCAAGCAATGGTATTCGTAGAGCGGTGGCTCGCCACGTAATCGCCTCAACGCGGTCATTTCTGGTAACAATATACAGGCATTGTCTTTCCTGACATCGACTATCGCCTTCGCCAGCTTACTGGCAGCTGTCAGACTACTCTGTAACAAAACTTTCAATGCTTCCCGATCGACCCGATCAGCCATCGCTGCATCGATAGATAATACGATTTCTTCTGACAGACGCGACAAACTATCCAGGCCGGCAATAACACAGATCCCATGCAGTTGCTTCATCGCATCTCGTAGCGTTTGAAAATGCTGAGTATTAAGATTCTCCGCCAACTGTTCAGCCTCGCCAATAACGAAACCAAGTTCGCCGCTAAGTAGGTCTATAACGTGACTATTAAGTGTATTCATAGGGCGTAAAGCATCATGATCAATTGATAGGAATGGGGATGGATAAGGGCCAAAAAACTACTTGTTTATCAATGACTTTGCTAGTCTATTTGAAATGATAGCGACATAATACAGGGCTTTTATTCTAGTTGGTAGCAAACCCTCTTTTGCTTCTGTGAAGCGTGTCTCGGATAGCTAAGGAGGCGCTTGAACAGGAAGTACTTCACTAAAAATGAACAGCTAAATTTGCCTCGGCAATATCCGAAAAACACCTCGCTAATTCAACGAATTTTCATTGTGCATGACCCATGAAACATCTCCGCATAGACCAGTGACCATCGATTTCTTTGTCGTTTACTTTTAGAACTGGCTACCAAAGATCCGGCTGCCCGCTCTTTGACCCGATACTTGCTATAGCTTTGTTATGTAATTCAAGCTCTGTGTCATCGGCATAAACCACCTTCAGCGTGCGTCTATTGGCCGCCAGGCGCTTTATATGGAGACCTGCGTCGCTGTTCATTTGCGTGGCAGATTGTTCGCCACCCAGGCCGAGATCCGTTTGCCCCCCGGTCATTAACAAATACACATCGGCCAGAATTTCGGCATCCAAAAGAGCCCCGTGTAGCGTTCTTTGAGAGTTATCTACACCATAACGTTTACATAGGGCATCCAGATTATTCCGCTGACCAGGATGAAGTTGCCTCGCCATCAGGAGTGTATCAATCACCCGGCTCGGATCATCGAGTACGCAATCAGCCAAATCCATTCGGCGAAGTTCGTAGTTCAGAAAGCCCAGATCAAAGACAGCGTTGTGAATGACTAGCTCAGCACCACTCACAAATTCGAGAAACTCCAGGGCGATAATATCGAAAGTGGGCTTATCTTCGAGATATTCCTGAGTGATGCCATGAACCTCCATGGCGCCCGCATCGATATCTCTCTGGGGGTTGATGTAACGATGGAAATGTCGACCAGTAAGCCGTCTATTAATCAGCTCAACACAGCCAATTTCTATGATTCGATGATCCTGAGTCCACTCCAGACCTGTGGTCTCGGTATCAAGTACTACCTGTCTGGTGATAGTCATAGTTTTCCCAACATTTCATCAATACCTCTATTAGCCAGGCTATCCGCTATATCGTTTTCAGGGTGACCGCTATGTCCCTTGATCCAATGCCAGGTTATTTTATGGCGCGCGGCCGCAGACTCCAGCTGTTGCCAGAGATCTTTGTTTTTAACAGGCTTTTTGGCTGCAGTTTTCCAGCCACGTTTTTTCCAGTTAGGCAACCATTCCGTAATCCCCTTGCGCAGGTATTGCGAGTCCGACGTAAGGTCCACTTCTGAGGCGGCCTTAAGTGCCGCGAGGGCCTCTATCGCAGCCATCAACTCCATTCGGTTATTAGTCGTATCAGCCTCACTACCGTAGATTTCTTTTTCATTAGTACCTTGCCTCAGCAATGCACCCCAACCTCCCGGTCCCGGATTGCCCCGACAGGCACCATCAGTAAAAATCTCGATATGATTTTTCTCCATAACGCTTGTCTTAGTCTCCTCTATCACCCTGGCGAAATTTTTTTAAACCCACAAACCCGGGGATTTTAACCGTCTGCCAGACGGCATGTCTTATTGGGTTTAATGGTATTACTTGCTTGCGCGCGACGATAACGTAAAACGCGCCGCTTGATATTCGTCGACGCAGCCATTCCAGAGTAAGGCCAGGCAGCCTGGGCTGACTTTGTTTGTCTATCAGACCATCAAACCGCGCGGTTTCGCTGGCAACAAGCTGAAAACCGATTAATTGCAACCAGTCTATCAGTCTCGCCCTTCGCAAGCTGTTATGGTGCCAGACCTGATGTCTGGTAAGCAGGCCAGCCAGCCATTTGCTGATACCAAAGAAGCTGAAGGGGTTGAAACCAACGATAATAATATAACCACCGGCCGATACTACCCGAGCTGATTCATTTAACAATGCATGGGGTTTAGGGGAGAAATCCAGGACGTGATGAAGGAGAACTGTATCAAGGGTGCCGGTAGGTAGTGGTAATGCCTGATAGTCACACACACATGCAGCGGATTCATCAATTATCGAAGTCAGTATAAATTTGTGCTTATGCGGTAGTGCTTCAAGCAAAGTGTGGCCCGGAGAAATACCGAGTTGCACTGCCCTGTACCCTGAAATCTTAAATACATCTCCACGACAGAGCTGAGATTCTGCCCTATACAAGCTCTTTCCAAACGGTGTAGCGAGCCAGGCACTTAAATCCGCTTGAGACTCCTCAAGGGCAGGCACCCGAAACCTGTCGACCAAGCGATCTAATATCTTCCCATTAAGCTTAAACAACGTTCACCTGTTTGAATAACACGTTTACGATCCGATCATATTATGCGCGAAATTACCCCAGGCAACTATTAATATGATGGTCAATGCAAATACTATCGAGCAAGGTTTTTGACGCCAGCATTTACGAATTACTTCGCGTAAAATGCGTACTTTTTTGAACTTGCGTAAATACCTCAATCATTTAAAGTCTGGTGCCAAATATCGCCGAATAAACTTCCGCCACAGTACGCCAGCAACATTTGAAGTACTCATCCTGAACGGTGTTTAGCTTGCCTGAGACCTATAACGGATAATAATTATGTGCTTTAGCAGCTTATAGGGTCTTTGAAGAACTCACCCAACAGGATATAGATCGTTACATGATGACAAAATTTTCCACGGTGGCGCTTTTGGTGGCGCTACTCAGCGCTTGTAGTAGCCAGCAACAAACAATTCACGCGAAACTATCTGCCCCGGTAAAACAAGTGGTGGATGAGGCCTCTCCTAGCGATGCTCCAGGTGCTAAATCCCAAAACAAGATTTCAATTGGTCCAGGAGAAATAAAATCACCCATGCACTCCGATACTACCAAAATTAGCACTGCGAAAGTGAGTGATATCTGGGCCGAAATCGCCGCCCACCAGGCCTTTGCCCACCAGGTATCTCACCCTCGTATGGGAAAATATCTAGCTCGCTATACCAATAAACCTAAACAATTTAATCGACTCACCAAACCCGCGACGCTCTACCTACCCTATGTCGTAACTCAGCTAAAACAACAGCAAATGCCCCCCGAACTGGCGCTGCTTCCGTTCATCGAGAGTGGATACAACCCCTTTGCCTATTCATCAAGTGGGGCTGCCGGTCTATGGCAATTTATCCCTTCCACCGCAGACCATCTCAACATGAAAAGAAACTGGTGGTATGACGGACGCAGAGATATTGTCATCTCAACCGAGGCTGCCCTCCAGTACCTGAGTTACTTGCACAAACGTTTTTCCGGAGATTGGTTACTGGCTTTAGCCGCCTATAATGGCGGAGAAGGCACCGTAAGTAGAGCCATCCGCAAGAACCGGTCTAAAGGAAAGGCTATCGACTATTGGTCTTTAGAATTAGCACCAGAAACGCAGGCCTACGTCCCACACTTTCTAGCTTTTGCACAAATTGTAAGCAATCCCGAAAAGTACGGGCTAAAGCTATCCAATCTTAGTCCCGAGATTAGTTTTACTCCTGTCCTTCTCGACCAGCAAATAGACCTGCAACAGGTGGCTCGCCTGGCAGATATTGATGCCGAAATGGTCTATCAACTTAATCCTGGCTTTTTGCGCTGGGCAAGCCCGCCATCTGGCCCGTTTAATATTTTATTACCCGTTAAAGCAAGCGAAGTGTTTAACACCCGAATTGCCAGCCTTCCCAGAAATAATTGGCTGAGCACTCGTCACCACATCGTGCAACTCGGGGACACCCTCAGTGAGATAGCCCAACGTTATCAAGTGCCGATGGCAGCGATTGTGAGTATGAATAAGTTGAAATCATCAAATATTATTGATGGCCAATTGCTAAAAATACCGACCGACGCCAATCATAGAAAATCAAGAAGCACTGTACACCTGGCAACATCGGCAAGTGGTCAATCAGGTCACCGCGTACGAAAAGGAGAAACTTTGTATGGTATTGCAAATAAATATCAGGTTTCGGTAAACAATTTACTTAGATGGAACCCCTGGTCCCGATCAAAAATGCTTCAACCTGGACAACAGCTTATTATCAAATAATGGAATACCGATAAAAAAGCCTTATTGCCCGGTCAATGGTTCGCATTTACCTGATCAACACTAAGGCTTAGTACTGACCTTCTATGTCGGCGTCGGCCAACAGACTATTTTCATAGGCCTGAAACTCTCTCTGAGCCAAGTTTGCCCGAATAGAACTCGATAGATTACTCGCTTGCTCTGGACTAAATTTATCCAGCTCACCCGACGTGACCTTAGTTAAAGACAGCACGACATAGTCTCCTGTATCAGACACAAAACCGGTAGTACGCGGCAACTGGCTACGTGCCGGAAGTGCAAAAGCCCGATCTCGGATAGCCCCATCGACAATACCTCCAAAACCTTTGGTATCGATACTAACTTGCCAGGGAAGCTCTTCCTGTTTAGCTAATGCTTCTATATCAGCGCCATCAAGCACTTTAGCCAACATCTCACTACCCTTTTGTTCCACAAGCTTACTTGCTTGCTGCGTCTTCAGGGTTTCTAAAATGTCGTTGCGAACCATATCCAGAGTCAGCGATTTAACCGGTAAAAATTCACGCAACTTTATAATCACTACGTGAGTCGGACTCAATTCGATCACGTCACTGGCATGGCCTTCGTTAAGCACATCTGGCTCGAACGCTGCCTTAACCACGCTGGGGAAAGCCCCTACGCCCGAACCTCCTCGACGGGGAAAAGGCTCGGAGATTTTAAGTTCGATACCCATATCATCCCCCACTTCCGACAAAGACTCGGCGTTATAGGCCAATTCGCGAAGCTGATCAATTTTTTCAGGTAATAATCGCTCAGCCGACTGGCGTGCGAGCTCAGTATGAATACGTGCCTTTTCCTGCTCATAAACCAATGGCTCCGGGGTCTCCTTTTCCATCAGGCGAATCAAATGCACACCACTATCGGTTTGCAACGGTGCCGATATTTGACCGACCTCAAGATTCGTC
>CALLDA010000157.1 GCA_937998635.1 uncultured Pseudomonadales bacterium | reverse complement strand
CACACTAATCACCCGCTTGGGGTTGTTGAGTACCTTTGCCAGGCCGTTCTCAACCGACCCGATATAAGCCAGTGCCCGCTGCAAATTGATATGGGTGATTTCGCGGGCGCTGATGGTTTCTTCTGAGGCCATTTCGTTTCTACCTTGGCTATTGAAGCAATACTTCCGTACGGAATAGTTGGCTTTAACTCATTTTGATAACGGTGAACAAATTAACCAGCATCATACCGTGCTTCCTTTAGATACTTACGATACAGATCAGCCATCTCTTCACTAAAACAGCAGAAAATCACTTTTTTGATGGTGGGATCCTCGGCTAAGTAGAGAACAACCTCATCTACCGCAATAGCCACCGCAAGCTCATGGGGGTATCCGTAAACACCACAACTGATTGCCGAGAACCCAACGGACTCAAAACCTTCTTTAGCAGCCACCACCATGGTATTGCGATAGCAGGACCTCAAGGCATCTGGCTCACCTTGCTCTCCACCTCGCCATATCGGCCCGACCGCGTGAATAATGGCTTTCGCGGGTAAATTAAAACCAGGAGTCAACCTGACATCGCCGGTCGGGCAGCCGCCAAATACAGCGCAGGCCTCCTGCAACTGTCGATACCCCGCCGCTTCGTGAATGGCACCATCAACCCCGCCGCCGCCGCTTAATTGACTGTTCGCAGCGTTCACAATAACCCCCACATCAAGCTGGGTGATATCGCCGACAAAAACCTCCACTTTACTCAAGGTTGGCAACCTGTTCGCTAACGACGACCCAGGATAGCGATAAATTTGCTAAATCTCTAGACAATTGTTTACTTATTAACCAATCACAACGAGAAACAGATCTCAAGTTAAATATAATTTCTAGTTTTAACTTGAGTTTATCACTGTAATATATTAATAATAAGCCTATTATTGGAAACCAATAATAGCAATCCCAGTAACAACTAATTCCAGTAAACGGGATCAACTATGCCTTTTTCAGCCAACGAACTCCGCCATCTCATTATCCGCGAGACCTTGAAGGAATTAGGTGACTGGTCTCTGGATAGGGAAAACTTATTACTAGGTACCGCTGCCCAGGAATCCGGTCTCGGACAAAACCTGAAAGAAGGTCGGCTAGCAGGTATCTATCATATTTCGCCGGCGGCACATCGGGCCGTGTGGGACAAATACCTGATTAACCAGCCCGAGCTAGCCAGTACCATTCGCGGCCTTGCCGGTCAGCGTAGCTTCCTGAAAGACCCCCACGGAGAACTGATCAGCAATCTCAAATATGCCACTGCTATTGCCTGGCTTATCTACAAACGCACTAATAAGGAACTACTCCAGGGTAGCAGCCTCGAAGACCTTGCCAGATTCTGGCATCGCCACTTCCATACCCGCGCCAGTGGCAGAGTTGAAGATTTCGTAGCCAGCTTTCGAAGCATAGAGCCGTCCACTCCCAGCCTCGTAGCATAAATTGTTAGGAATAAGTCCCTCGCAGCACCTGACTTTTTCTGTCTAGTGCTCTGCCACAGAGCGAGCCTATTTTTCTTCACCATCCTCTTCTAGAGGCCAAACTTCCCCCAGAACCCGAAAAGCGCTGGCGGCCACCGGCCAGCCCGCATAGTGCGCAGCATGGGTAATCATTGCCTCCAGTTGCTCACGTTCCACGCCCAGGTTTTTAGCCCCCGGGAAATGGATGCGCTGCTCAGCCTCCCGGTTGAGTGCAACTAATATGGTGCAGGTGATCAAGGAGCGTAGCTCCAGGGGCAAATCATCGCCCTGCCAGACATCACCAAATAGGTGTTCCATGGTGTAACGGGAAAAGTTTTCAGGTACCGACGCTCGGCCCAGAGATGGTGCCCGTTTCTGGCCAGCCACTAACTTTTTAAAAAACGCGATTCCCTTTTTCCTTTTTTCTTCATCAGACATAATGAGCCCCTTTGCAGTAATTAATATTGTTTTTTGTTTGTGCCGCTACCCTGGCGATAAATGACTATTGCCTAAACGCTTAGTGATACCCGGCAGATTCACAGAAGACTTTACTCTGAATCAAGCACCGTACATAAAACCCCTGACCACCCTGGATGAGATTATTCAACTTTCAAATCGTCCAAACGACTGGAACTTCATCCGCAACAAAAATTGCTTAATCGTCTGAAACGGGATATCGATCAGCCAGGCTGGTGATAGCATAAGGCGTCTCCAGCTTAATCCGCCACTGGAGCTTACCCTGATAACTTGAGCTGTAAACCCAACCCTCTACCTCAAATCGGCGTCCCGGCCAGGTCGCTACCGTCGCCCGGTCAAAATAGTGCTGATTCTCTGGATAAACCACCGCAGTAAACCCGTCATCAAAATTAATCCACCAGGCTTTTTTAAAGGTGACGCGACTGACCCTGGCGGTGATGCGCTGATAACCACCCTCGCTTACTCTTCCGGAACTGTTCGCATCGGAAATTTTTTGGGTTTGTGACTTTGCCGAACTCCATAAACCTCGGCGCTTTTTTCGAGCAAGTTTTTCTGCTTCGGCATAACAATCTGCCAACTCCATGTTCGGCGGTACGACCACATGATAAGCAAGACCCTGAGTGAGCAGCACTTCCTCCAGGCTTATTTTCTCACCCCCCGCCCCTTCTTTAAACACATGCACCAGGTGACGCCCATATTTATCCTGGCCTTCGACATCACTGTATAAATAGGCTTTGCCTTCGCTTGCGAAGAAACGTTCTACGGCTTTTTTTGCGTCTTTGGCGAAAGTCTGATGTGGTTTTCCATTGCGCCCAAGTTCTGGTGTATTTATACCTAGCAAACGAACTCGTCGGCCATCGCTTAGCCTCACAGTGTCACAATCATAGACATGGGCCACG
>CALLDA010000156.1 GCA_937998635.1 uncultured Pseudomonadales bacterium | reverse complement strand
CCGGCAGGCTCAAACCAATCGAGGTTTCGTTCAAACCGATTCTAAAATCACCCGAAGCACCGATTCTATAATCCGCCGTCAAGGTCAACAAAGCGCCTGCTGCAATTGCATGGCCAGTACAGGCAATAACAATCGGTTGGGGATGCAGGTAGGCCTTTAACAATAAGTGCCCTCCGGCATTGACCATCGCTTCTCGTTCTTCCGGGCTGCCGTTAATCACCTTGAGATCAAAACCTGCACAGAGCAGGCCTGGTCGGCCAGAAATTATCACCACATCGGCTTCTTCGTTGGCCCGGTTGAGGTTGTCGGCTAAAGCCTTGCTCATCGACACATTCAGAGCATTTGCCTTTCCGTCATCCATGGTCAAATGGGCAATGCCGTCTTCTATTTTATAGTGAACGTAATCAGTCATAAGGACTCTCCAGCCTTGTTTTGTTAAGTTGTTCCACTTTCTTAATAGGTGGTGATTATTAAAGTAACCCTTTGGACGTATTAAAATTTCTCTGCGAAGGGTCGTAAATCTAGCTCAAATGTCCAGGCATCTTTGCTCTGCCCATGTAAAAACCAGTAGGTGTCACCGATGGATGCAGGATTCATTAATGTGTCAGTCGGCAAACTATCGGGATCTTGTCCGGATGCAATCATCCGCTCTCTAACAAATGCGGTATCAACCCCGGCGTCGATCAGCAAGTGGGCGACGTGAATATTGTCCGGGCCCAGTTCACGAGCCATGCTTTGTGCCAGTGCGCGCAGACCAAATTTACCAGCTGCAAATGCAGCATAACCACTGCCCCCACGAATGCTCGCGGTCGCCCCTGTAAAAAAAATCGACCCGCTCGAACGCGGGACCATATATTTGGCAGCCTCCCGGCCCACGAGAAAACCTGACAAACAAGCCATTTCCCAAACTTTTCGAAATACCCTGGCGGTGGTTTCCTGTATCGGGAAATTTACGTTGCCACCAATATTGTGCAGCACAAAGCTGATCGGACCATGAGTGTTTTCTATACTGGCAAAACAGTCTATAACGGCATCTTCATCCCGGGCATCCATGGCATAGCCGTAGGCTTCGCCTCCCTCCGCCAGGATCTCATTTATCACCGGTTCCAGTTTTTCTCCATTGCGGCGAGCCAGGCACACTAGATAACCCTCTCTGGCAAACTTTTTTGCGACTGCGCTACCGATGTAATCTCCAGCTCCGGCGATAAACGCGATGGGCTTGTTCATGTTTTATTGTCCTTGCAGTACATTCATTCAGCCAGTGGCACATCGAGGCGTTCAGAAGCATAGCCCGAACCACGTTTTGCTTTAACTTCTTTTGCGTGTAGCTTTCGACCATCATGGCTTCTGACCGCCATCCTCTGGATGGGCTTGCCACTGGCACGGTCTACAAACACCAGACGCTTACCTTTTTTAGCCGGTTTGTATTGATCACCCCAGTGCGTCATCGACAATAAAACAGGCTGCAAGGCCAGTCCTTTTTCGGTGAGACGGTATTCAGAGAATCCTGCCTCGCCTTTAGTCTTTTCCAAAATACCTTCTGCCACCAAACGTTTTAATCTTTCGCTGAGTATGTTTTTGGCAATACCCAAATCTTTTTGAAACTCACTGAATCTCCGCAAACCCATAAATACGTCACGAATGATCAGTAGCGACCAATGCTCACCGATCACTGACAGGGTTTGTGCGAGGGAACAATTCATATAGTCAAAATTACTGTTTTTCATGGTTGCATTCTAACTACAAGGTTTTATTATGCAACCATCGTTATATGTAGGCAAAACCAGTTCCATATTGAAAGTAGGGGTTGTATTGGCTGATAAAATGACAGACTTAAGCGCTTAGAGAAGCTAATCGACGCAGATGCGGCCAGACTAATGAAAAACGGAGAACACCATGCTTAAACTACACCACGCACCGAACTCGCGAGCGGGCCGCATCGTCTGGTTACTCGAAGAATTAGGTTTAGATTACCAGATCAACAAAATGGCCTTTAATCCCGCTGATCTAAAATCGGAACAACATCGAGCCAGGCATCCTCTGGGGCGGGTACCCGTTTTAGAGGATGGTGATATTACAATCTATGAATCAGGCGCTATTGTTGAATATCTGATTGCTCGCCACTCAGATGGTGGGCTAAAGCCTGCCGTTGATTCAGCTCAGTTCCCCGAGTATTTACAGTGGTTTCATTATTGCGAAGGCATGGTCATGCCCCCCGTGAATACGATTGTGGTGCAAACTATTTTGTTACCCCCAGAGAAACAAAACAAAGAGGCTCTCACCCAGGCCCAGCGTTTGCTAACGAAAGCCTTAAGCCCAGTTAACGAGGCGCTCAAAGGCAAAGATTACCTGACAGGTAATTTTACTGGGGCCGACATTATGCTCGGCCATGCCTGCTACATGAGCCGCCGCCTGGGCTGTGTGGGCGATGACATGAATAATTTACATGACTATATCAATCGACTTGAGAAGCGCCCTGCTTTCCAGACTGGCATAAATATGTGAGTGGCGACGTTTTAACGACTTATATCCTGGCAACTAAAGACTCATCAGCTAAACGTCTATCGTCGGATCAAACTATACTGAGCACACTAGAAGCCTCACCATCAGTTATCCCAACATCAGTTACACTCGCAAGTAAAAATTAAAGTAAAGAATGAATAAGCATGCCTGAATTAATTTCCCAATCGGTCATTACCTGCCCTAAATGTGCTTATAGCAAGACAGAAACCATGCCGAGGGATTATTGCCAGTGGTTCTATGAGTGCGAATCCTGTCATACCCTCCTCCATCCAAAGGCTGGGCATTGCTGTGTTTATTGCTCCTACGGCACGGTAAATTGCCCACCTATCCAGCTCGGTAGTTCCTGTTGTAATTAAGATTAGGCCTAAGTTTGGCATCGACCATATTTGCAGAAAGCCAGTAGCACTAGTATCTTGTCGCCCCTTTCGCAAACTCTCGTTCGCTCTATCCAACTAATCCAGACCCAAAGGAAGCCATCAATGCCTTTTCCTGCACCTGCGCCACGTACTCACTTACACAACCGCGCCATCAACTGCCAGGGCTATCTGCGCGATGATGGCATGTGGGATATCGAGGCGATGATTGTCGATACCAAAACCTATGTGGTCGATAATCGCTGGCGAGGTCTGCTTGATCCCGGCATACCCATTCACAATATGGGTTTGCGGCTGACCATTGATCATGAGTTCACTGTCCATGCCGTCGCTACGACGATGGATGATCAGCCCCATCAGGTCTGCCATGAAGTACTGGATAATTATCAGCAGTTGATCGGTCTACGTATCGGCCCTGGCTGGAATCGCAAGGTCAAAGAACTGTTGGGCGGCATCAAAGGCTGCACCCATTTAGTTGAATTGCTTGGCCCCATCGCCACCGTTGCCTTTCAGACCACTGCGTCTCCGGCCGTGAAAGAAATGGCGCGGGAGAAATGCCCTGATGTCTATGCCAATGTTGAGCCAGACCCAACTCAAAAACCCTTCGTCTTAAACTCCTGCCACACCTGGCGCAGCGATAGCCCTGCGGTGGAGGAGGTTTATCCTCTGCATTTTACGGGTGGCGATAAAGAGAAAA
Organism: uncultured Pseudomonadales bacterium; assembly: GCA_937998635.1. Classification (GTDB taxonomy): domain Bacteria; phylum Pseudomonadota; class Gammaproteobacteria; order Pseudomonadales; family Porticoccaceae; genus HB2-32-21. Next base: position 2,304 of record CALLDA010000156.1, on the reverse strand, counting down.
TCGCAGAATCATAAACCCGATAGCAGATGGTACGTAGATGGCAGCAATGAGCGCCGCTTAAACTGCGGAATCCTGTTTCGGGCCGGCCAGTCGTCGCACCACCGACCCTAAACTCAGACCCTGCACAAGAATGGAAAACACGACGACCACATAAGTGGCCGTCACTAACAGGTCTCGCGTCTCGCCACCAGGTAGCGACAGCGCTAGTGCCACGGAGATGCCACCCCGTAATCCCGCCCAGGTGAGAATCGTCACAACACCCGGCGAAAATTCACGAAAACGCCGCATCACCGTAATTGGTAAACCTACACTTAGCACACGTACAACCAATATCAGAGGAATCGCCAATACCCCAGCCAGCAAGTAGTCACCACGTAAAGAAATTACCAGCAACTCTAATCCGATAAGCACAAAAAGCACCGCGTTAAGCACCTCATCGACCAGCTCCCAGAAGGTATCCAGATGCTCGGTGGTCTGCTCCGACATCGCCGACTGCCGACCATGATTACCGATCAATAAGCCCGCCACCACGATGGCTATGGGTGCCGAGAGATGGAAATGTTCAGCCACAGCATAACCACCGGTAACCAGCGCCAGGGTAATTAGCACCTCTACCTGATAATTATCGACACGCTTGAGCATATAAAAAGCCAGGCTACCCGCAGCTAGACCAAAAATCAGACCACCGATGGCCTCCTGCAAAAACAATGTGGCAATCGAAACGACGGTCACTTCCACATCACCCAGCGCGATTTCGGCCAACACCAGGAACACCACCACCGCGACGCCGTCGTTAAACAGCGACTCGCCAACAATTTTGGTTTCCAGGGTTTTCGGCGCACCGACGCTTTTGAGAATACCCAACACCGCGATGGGATCGGTGGGCGATATTAACGCGCCAAACAGCAGGCAATAGATCAGCGGCACATCGAGTCCCAGCCAGGCGAACAGCCAGTAAGCGCCACCGCCGATAACAAACGTGGCGCCAACCACACCAAAGGTCGCCAGAATGCCTATCACCCAGCGCTGTTTGGCCAGATCGTTAAGATTAACGTGCAGGGCCCCGGCAAAGAGTAGAAAACTCAACATGCCATGTAGCAAGGTCTCGTCGAAATCGATATGGGCAAGCATCCCCGCTGCCTGGACTTCAAGGCCCGCAAAAAAGGGCAGTGGCAACTGCAGGACCAGGGACATAATCAAAGCCGTCAGCATCAGCCCGATCACCGTCGGCAGTTTGAAGAAACGATGATTAACCCAGCTAAAAACAGCCGACAGGCTAATCAGGATGGCGATAATGTCGAATAAACGCATCGTGCTATTTTCCGTTTAGAGATTTGAATAAAGGGAGCATTGAATATGCCTGGATCGCTTTAGTCCGTCGCACTTTCTAGTAGTTAAGTTTTGTACCTGCTTAGTTAACACTGTGAATCGGGCGAACTAAACGGATAGTGTACCAACATGTGAGGATACTGACTTTGTCGAACGAGCAAGGTGCAGTGAACAAATCTCATCGCAGTTTTGATGCTAAAGCGCGTGGAAAGGTCAGCGGGAGTGCCCACAATGCAGTTACATAGCGTGACTTCTAGCAAGGGCACCTCAGTTGGACGGCTTGGTCGTTATAACGACCAATCTTAAATAAAATACGTACCGACAGCTCCGGGCGGCAGCTCAACTTTGTGCTACGCTTAACTCAAATCTCTACTGGGAGAGGCCCATGAACAAACCTGCATACGATGTCATTATGTCTCAAACCGGTGAAGGCCTTCGGCCCGAAACTTTTGATACGGTCGAGGGCGAACGTCTGCACCGAAAAAAACGGCTGACCGCAGGGTTCCGTTTGTTTGGCAAGCTGGGTTTTGATGAAGGTGCTGCCGGGCATATCACTGTACGCGACCCAGAATACCCCGACCATTTCTGGGTTAACCCTTTTGGGGTGTCCTTTAAACAAATCAAAATGTCCCAGTTACTGCTGGTCAATCACAAAGGTGATGTTGTCGAAGGTGAAGGCATGCTCAACGGCGCAGCTTTTACCATTCACGGCAATATTCACGCTGCCCGGCCAGACGTTATCGCCGCCGCCCACGCCCATTCGGTTTACGGTAAAAGCTGGTCATCCTTAGGCCGTGAGCTGGATCCACTGACACAGGATGCTTGTGCCTTTTATAAGGACCACGCACTGTTCGATGATTTTACTGGCGTGGTACTTGATGCTGATGAAGGACGACGCATCGGCGCTGCTCTGGGCCAGAACAAAGCCTGCATATTGCAAAACCATGGTCTGTTGACAGTTGGGAGCTGTGTCGA
>CALLDA010000155.1 GCA_937998635.1 uncultured Pseudomonadales bacterium | reverse complement strand
CGAATTCCCTAAGGCACAGGTAAAGAGATACATTGAAGGGGAACAACTCATTCCGGCGCATGGTTCTCGAAAAATGCCAATATGGGGAAAAGCATTTCGGCGGGAGAGTACCGATACTGAGGCTCGAATGCAGTACTTTGCATTGGCGGCCTTCCTTGAGTCGATTCAATCGACTCAGAAGCCGTAAATTATCAACCGAAAGCTATTGACCATATCCTGTTGACCGGCCCCTTTATCACGATTAACAGGAGTCAATTTAATCTCAATAAACCAGCGGCGACAGAACCCGTGCTTCTTGAACGACAAATGGAAAGGTTGTTATTTTTTTAACACTAATTTAATATCAAAAAATAATGATAGATCGATCTAGCTTCAATATCGATCCCCCAGGTGATATCAACCTTCCAAACAATTTAAGCTTTTCTGTTTTTTAAATCGGAAAATCACCAGGGCAAAATCAACAGACCAGGGATGGGAAGATAGTTTTTGGATTAATAAAGTTTACTGAACTTAGTGCACTTCTTCTTAATATAAACGGTGGACAACCATGAGAAAACTTACTATCCCTCGTCCCACATGCTCCCCTCATTTTCACCATCTTCCGACAAGTATGACTGCATTGATAGTCGCTGCTCTGCTCTTGATCGCCAATCCCTCTCATGGGGCTGAGGATCAAAGCTATCAGGCTTTGCGCGACTGGATTGATAATCCTCCCGCTGGCACTCCTGCTACCGCCGGTCAACACCTTACCTTGAGTGATCGGGAGACCATATTAGAAGCACTAATCCCCCATACAGCATGGAAATACTATTTTTTTGATGATATGGATATGGAGATCGCAGCCACCAGGCACTATCCCGCACCTGACGGCTGGGGCGAGAATATGGCGACCGATTACACGATGGATGAAAATGGCACATTAGTAGGTTTTACCGGCGGGGGATTCCCCTATAAGGATATTGATGCCGATGACCCATTCGCTGCCCAGAAGGCCATCTGGAATATGATGTGGCGACCCGGTGCATTTGACTATGACATGCCAATGGTCACCTGGTTACGTGGTGAAAGCGGCAAGCTAGATCGTATTATGGAATACACCTCAACCAATGCGCAGTATGCCCGTGGTCATGATCACTCCCTGGTGCCTGGGTATGAAGAGGTAAGAAGTAAGCAAATCATGGAATTTCGATCGCCCCGAGATATGGCTGGGGCAAAAAATATGACCATCAAATATGTCGACCATCACAAAGAAGATTCGGGCTGGTTATATATGCCCGCGCAGCGCAAACCCCGTAAAACCTTAGCTTCCGAGCGAACCGGCGAGTTGATGGGTATGGACATGATCCGGGAAGATAGCAATGGTTTCGGCGGTAAGGTTTACGAAAATAACTGGGAATACCTGGGAAAACGCAAGGTGCTTGCCACTATCAATGTGAGTACCAACCCTGAGTTTGGTGGCCCCAGCCAATGGGTACCCCACAAAGCTCGCTGGGAAGTACGCGACACCCACGTCATTCTCATCAAGCCCAAAGCCGATGACCACCCCTATAGTGCGCGGATAGTGTTTGTCGACGCAGAAACCTACTGGACCCACTGGATGTTTGCCTTTGACAAAAAGGATGATCAGTTGCTACGCATGAATCAACATTTTCTCAAGTATTCTGAAGATTACGACACCGAACCACCGGCACAGGCACCTTATATAAAGCAGGATTTTTCAAAAAGTGTCGGCCACAAGGTCTTTATCCATCTTGGTGAAACAGACATCAATGCCAAAAAGCCCCATGCCACCATGACACACTGCTTCACTAACAAGCGTGAATTTACTGCTGCACGGGCAAAACAGTTTTACTCGCTACGCAATATGATCAGCGGTCGGCGCTAATACTCCAACAGACTAAATTCCTCACGGGGGACCTGCAACATGCGGGCTCCCACCCAACCCACTGTCCGAGGCTAAACAAAAATGGCTAAGCGTCGTAATCAGCTTGCTGCTCTATTCATTCTTTTGAGTCCCGTGTTATTTCCGGCCTTGACCTGGGGCATTGTCAACGTTGGGGATGATATCGAGCTTGAAGGTTTTGTAAGGTCAATGAATATTTTAAAAACCGGAGCGAGGCCCTTCAATGATGGGGAGCTCACCCACCAACGCAATACCGCCCAGCTAGAAGGTAAATATTACTTCCTGAGGGAAGGCAAGGCATTTAACCGATTCTCAACGGGCCCAATTGAAGAAGCCACATTCACTTTCCTGGGCCGCGCCGTCTACGACTCGATTTTCGATCTTCGGGATAGTTATGATGTACTGAATGAAAAAGGCCAATCGGAATATAAAATACGCGAAGCCTTTATTGATTTTATTATGCCACCGTTTTCGCTGCGCCTGGGTCGTCAACAGGTGGTGTGGGGCGAAACCGATAATTTCCGCGCGCTCGACGTCATTAACCCCCTCGACAGAACCTGGCATGGCACCAGGGAATCCTGGGAAGACATTCGAATTCCGCTCTGGATGGCCAGGGGCATATGGGACATTGGCAAGATTGGACCTTTCGAGGAAACCTTTCTTGAAGTTATCGTGATCCCCGATGATTTTCGGACCAATAAAGTATTTACCGACTACCCTCGACCATGGGCGTTCCGGGGTATTGGGCGACAAGATGTGGTTGCTAACTCGGTACTTCTTGGCGATACGCTTGACGACTTGTACGATAGCAGCGTCACAGTGGTAGATAGCACAGATAAAGAAACGGATATACGTAATGTTCAGGCCGGCTTCCGATTTAAAGGCATCTGGAATGACGTTGAATTCAGTGTTAATTATTTTAATGGCTTCTCACAGACTCCCGGTGTAAAAATCAACTCTGCCGAACTGGTCGGCGACACTTTCGAAACGACGATTGAAACGGTTACCCCACGCACTAACGTATTTGGGTTTACCGCCAACTACTCCGAAGAAAAGTATACCCAATCAGTTTTTCGTCTCGAGACTACTGTTACTAAGGGCCTTCCAGTGTCGATCGAATTCGGCAGCAGAGACGATATCCATGGCAACGGTTTTGACACAGCCACTCAATCGGTGGTGATGATAGGTGTTGATCGACCAACATGGATTCCAGCGCTGAACAGCTTACGCACCTTTTTCATTTCCACCCAGTTTTTCTGGCGACGTTGGCTTGATTACAGCAGTTTTTACCGAGGCTCCTTCTATGATGTACAGCCCGCTAAGGTAGGTGGCGCAGTCGTGCCGGGACGCTTTATTAGCGTTAACAACGATAAAATTGACCAGGACGAATTTGTTTTCACTTTTTCCGCATCCAGTAGTTATGGCCGTGCAGGTCTTTGGAAACCACTATTTGTATTCGCCTATGACCCTCGCTCAACTGGCGCGTACAACAAGTTACAAATGGAATACCTGTATTCGAAAAATCTGGTGTTCAAACTTGAGCAACATTTGTATTGGAGAGAAAGTGGAGACGATCAGAGCCCCTGGGGGCTTGGTTCCTACCTGGGCGAACCAGGTATTCGTCGCAACGAAACTCAGTTTACTGCAACCTTTCAGTTTTAAAGTCTACCCCCAACCAGCGATAAGCCCTGAGCTTGTTAACAATCCAGGGCTTTCGTAATAGCCGTGAAAACCTCTTCTGAAGACGGACAGGTAGTTATTAATTTTTGGTTTAATGAACTCAGCCCCGCCCAATGGTGGCGAAAAGATCCTGGGCTTGACCAACTAATCGCCCAACGATTTACAAAGCTACACAAAGCTGCTGCCCGCTGTGAACTCCATGAATGGCGTAAACAATCTTTGGGTTGTCTCGCCGAAATTATTGTCCTCGATCAGTTTTCGAGGAATTTATACCGTGACTCGGCACAGGCTTTTGCACAGGATTCCCTGGCCCTGGTGCTGGCTCAACAAGCCATTGCTTTAAATGTGCAGAAAAATTTATCACCCCAGCACAAAGCCTTCTTATACATGCCTTTTATGCACAGCGAATCCCAGTATATCCATGAGCTAGCAGTTAAATTATTCAGCGAACCGGGACTGGAGCAAAACCTGCGTTCCGAACTTCAACACAAAGCCATTATTGATCGTTTCGGCCGCTATCCCCATCGGAATAAAATACTGGGTCGCTCGTCAAATCCCGAAGAAATTGAATTTCTAAACCAGTCTGGCTCTTCATTTTAGGGAGCAATTAATTATTTTTTTGCTTCGCCCTCACTCTCCTCGTTCTGCCCACTCTCGTCGCTGTCATTACAACGTAAACGCGCACCCATATATTTGCGTAAAGATGGAATATTGCAGGCTCTCGGCGAGTTTTTTTGCCGGTATTCAGCCATGTTAAGAAAGTGGCCGAGCAACTCGTAGCACACCGTCACCGATGCCGTAGGCGAATGCCAGTATGCATCGGGCTCGGAAACACAATTATCAAATTCAACACTGATCGGCCGTGGCAAACTAAAACGAGCAGACAGGGCAGCGACCAGTTTTTCAGCCACCCGTGAGCTCTGGAGTAAATCAAACATAAGCTCATTCTGTCCTTCAATGGGCTGCTCATAAGTCACCGTAAACTGTTCGCCGGTAGCCATAATTTTGCCCGAATGACCGTTGGTATCGAGCAACCACTGGACCGCGTGATCAGCCTGCCGATATTCCGCCTCACAGCTCATCGCTCGCTCAAAAGGCAATATTTCGGTATCCATCAGGTCTTCCAGTAATTCGACCTTCCCGCCGTAAATCAAACACACAATATTATGAAAGCGCTGAATTTCCAGGTGATGGTTATCCCAGTAATCGATCTTGCCTGACGACCTGTCCTTTAGCTCCCACTCGGTGTACCAATCCCCTGCCACGGCAAACAACCAGGGAATAACCTCTTCTGCTGACTGATGCTGACGCGCCTTGAGCATGACAATTATCGCTATGCGATCCGCCGCATCCTCTTCGCTGCCGAGCACGGGTAATTTTAATTCCTCGATCAACATATGGCTGAATTCATGGAGCAGGGTGAATTCAAGATTGGCCAGCACAAAAAATCGGCCTACTTCTGGGCTGGCTGCTTCTGGAACGGCTGCTTCGAGAACAGCTTCTTCTGGAAACTCAGCTGAATTCGTTTCACTGCCCGCAAGTGCGCCACCGGGCAAGATTGATATCAAAAACCAGATGAGTGCGCTGAAACGCATTGTTTACCTCGTGGCGGCACCTTAGCCTAGACATAAGCCCGCACGTAAGCTGCACGGAAAAGGGTGGTGTAAGGCCGAAACCTAATCGAGAAAAAATAACATATTACACTTTGCACCACGGCACGTTAGAATCTGGCTCATAATTTATTTTAGACTTTAATCCATGAATACAGAAAATGACCCCGACAAATTCCGCATTATTGTCAGCGACTGGATAGAGCAAAACTATCCGGCCGAACTTCGCCAGGCACCTGGCGCTGATGGCCAGGATCCACGGCAATCCAAACCCTACGAACAAGCCTGGTTGCAACGCATGGCTGAGCAAGGCCTGCTGGCGCCGACCTGGCCAAAAGAATACGGTGGTGCAGGTTTTTCGGCTGACCAGGCCCGCATTCTGTCTCAGGAACAACGTCGCGCGAAAGTGCGGGCGATACCCATCAGCGCCGGTTTATCTTTACTGGGGCCGGTATTGCTTGAGCACGGCACGCCGGAACAGAAAAGTCAGCATTTATCCAAAATAGCCCGTAACGAATGCTTCTGGTGCCAGGGCTACAGCGAGCCCGGCTCTGGTTCTGACCTGGCCAGCCTGTCGACACGGGCAGAATTGATCGGCGAGGAGTTTGTTGTTAATGGCCAGAAAATCTGGACCTCCCACGCCGACGATGCCGACTGGATGTTTTGTCTGGTGCGCACGGATCCCGAAGCCTCGAAACACGAGGGCATCAGTTTTTTGCTGATTGACATGAAAACACCGGGTATTTCCGTATCGCCTATTCGCCTGATCAGCGGCCCCTCGGCTTTTTGTCAGACATTTTTCGATGATGTCCGGGTGCCCAAAGAAAATTTAATGGGCCACCTTGGTCAGGGTTGGACGCTGGCAAAACAACTGCTCCAGCACGAGCGTCAGGCCCTGGGTTCAATTGGTCGAGGCGATGCTCGGCGGGCACTAACTTTGCCGGAGTTAGCCGCGCAGGAAATGGGCACAGATGATCTCGGCCGTATTGCCGACCCAGGCATTCGCACCCAGGTAGCCCAGTGTGAGCTGGATAGCCTGGCATTGCGCACTACCATGAGTCGTAGCGCCGATGAAGCCAGAGCCGGTCAGAGCGGAGGCCATATCGCCTCGATGCTGAAGCTCTACGGCAGCGAGTTAACCACCCGTCGTCACGAGTTGATGATCAGTATGCGGGGCGCCGATGGCATCGGCTGGGAAGGCCCGGGCTTTACCCCGGCGGCGATGCGTACCACGCGACAATGGCTGCGCGCCAAGGGTAACTCCATCGAAGGCGGCACTAACGAAATCCAGCGCAATGTGATCGCCAAGCGCGTCCTCGACCTACCCGAATAATTTTATTAACTAGCTTAGGCATGGCAGCGCCACGCTGACGCCTGCGCGCCACAGGAAAATACCTTATGGCACTGGTTCTCACCGAAGAACAGCAATTGCTGAAAAACTCAGCCCGCGAATTTGTCGCTGGGACTTTTGCTGTCGATCAGGTTCGGCAGCACCGCGATGGCACATACCCTGGTAGTGACACAGCACTGCGCTATTCGCGGGATCACTGGCAACAAATGGCCGAACTGGGCTGGACCGGCATTATCTTCCCGGAGCAATACGGTGGCCTCGGTCTCGGCTATGCCGAACTGGGTATTGTGCTCGAAGAACTGGGTCGCGCCCTGGCTGCCCAGCCTTTTGTGTCTACGGTCCTGCTAGCAGGCAACACCATTTTGCGGGGTGGTAACGAAGACCAGAAACAAAGCTGGTTACCGGGAATCTGTGCAGGCGAAAAAGTACTGGCGCTGGCCTTTCAGGAAAGCGGTCGCTTTTCACCCTGGCAGATCAGTACCCGTGCCGACGCCACTGCTGAGGGCTTTCAGATAAGCGGCGAAAAGCGCTTTGTACTGGATGCTTACGGCGCGGATCAGCTCGTCGTATTGACCCGCACCTCAGGCTCAAGCGGCGATAGGGACGGCCTTACTTTATTCCTCGTCGACCCCGCTGCAAAAGGCGTCAGCATTACCGAACTAAAGGTGCTCGATAGCCGCAACGCTGCCTTGATCGAATTTAACGGCACAGAAGCATCGGCTGAGCAAGTCATCGGCGAGGTGGGCAAAGCCGCGGACATACTGGAACCGGTTTTTGATTGCGCCATCGCCGGACTCAATGCCGAACTGGTCGGCATCATGTCAGAGGCTTTTGAGCGGACTCTGGAATACCTGAAAACCCGCCAGCAATTTGGCGCACTGATCGGTACCTTCCAGGCCCTTAAACACCGTGCCGCAGACATGTTCTGCGAACGCGAACACGCGATCTCAATGACCATGGCAGCGCTTCGAGCCATTGATAACAAGAGTCATGATGCCATCCTGCTCATCAGCGCTGCAAAGGCAAGAACATCGGACGCTGCTAACCTGATTGGTCGAGAATCAATTCAGATGTTTGGCGGTATTGGCATGACCGATGAAGAAGATATCGGCCTGTTTATGAAACGTGCGCGAGTGGCGGAGATGACGCTCGGGGATAGCACCTATCATCGGGAACGTTTTGCTCAGCTCAGTGGGTTTTAATAAAGTTAGAACAAACTGCAACCCAGTAAGCCTCTATTGAGCAGCTATATTTGACCAGTGACATTTGCCAGGTGACTTATGCCTTTAACCCTTACTTACCACCCTTGCTTACGGTTTTTCTTATACCTTTGCATAGACCAATGCTCACCAGATAGATTTGCGGCTAGTTATTACCAATCTCCGAATAAAAAAATTTCCCTATAACAAAGAAATGTATCTTTCCGCGAAAAATATACTAAAGAATCTTCTGCTATAGTCGATAACGTTAAACCAGCTAGCCATCATTAGGAGAAAATCATGGACATTACCAATTCGGGAGCCTTTGGGAAATCGATTAGTGACATGGCGCGAGATGCTAGTGTGGATAAACGCGGCGGGGTTTTCGGCGCTCAAGTTTCAACCTTAGCGCACTCAAAAAAAGATGGGCCCAGCGACCCAACAGCCGCAGATGGCAATGTTTCTATCACCATTGGAGACCCGCAAAACTCCCTGGCACTGGTCTCGCAAACCGCTGTAGTGGGCGTTAACAGGGTACTGGAGTCTGCTGAATTAGGTATTCCTCCGGTCCAGGCACCCACTGTTTCCGAGTCTGAAAACAGCCCAGAAACAACTGCCGAACAAGTTGTTACTGCAGGCACCATTGCCTTTGGCGCGTTTCAGGAAACCAATCCTGAACTCAGTTTGGAAGATCAGCTGACGCAATTTATCTCCCTGATCAGCATCGGCATTGACGAGGGCTTCGCAGAAGCTCGAAGCATCCTCGAGGCTGCGGCAGTTCTCGAAAGCGAAAATGAAGACAGTCTCTATGCCACCTACCAGCTGATTCAGGAAAAACTCACCGCCTTTGTCGATAGGCTGACTAATACCACCGATGCTGTGACCGATACCATCGATGTGGAGGAGCAAGCCCCGGAAGAGCTGATCGTTAGCCAATAACTTCCAACTGACAGCCCCTACCCCCCTGGATTGTCCGGATCCCCTTATCAATTGCCTCTTGCCAATTAACTCTGGCATTTCAAACCGGGCTTCGCCCATTTCAAACCGCAAAACCAACCCTTACCAAGGTCCCTACTGCGCGAGCGACTAACTGCATGCTCGTAGCGGAAGATGACCGTGAGACAAAATAATGGGCGCTTTGCTCTTTTGGCTGAAAAGAAGACTTTATTTTTGACTGATAATCAGTCTAAATACCATTCACTAATAAAGACTATTAAAAGCAATGAGGAGCACCCATGATCACCGAAAAAGACATGTACTTTCACACCCCAACGTCCGACGACCACTACTGGGCGGAGACTAATTATTTTGGTTTTTATGTTGCTGAGGAGGCCATTCACGTCAATGTCTATGTACTGACCCGACAAAATGCCGGGGTGGTATTGTCGAGTATCACGGTCACCGATGGCTTTTCTAATACCCCCCACCAGGTGCGTTACTCCAATAATCAGGTGCATCTGCCTTTCCCCGATAGCGACTTTGATGACTATAAGCTGGGAAATGGCCTGGCCATCAAATGCACCAAGCCGGTGATGGACTACGACATTAAATTTGATGATCAGCGGGGCGTTTCTATCGACGTGCAATACAAGGCGCTGATGGAACCCTACGATATTCATGATCCGGATCAGGATCCTCTGGCGGCTTCCGCCGATGACAATGTTTCGGCAACCGCTTACGCCGGGCACTGGGATCAAAGCGGCCGCGTCACGGGCAAGTTCACCATCGATGGCAAGACCTATGATATCGATTGCGTATCGAGCATGGATCACAGCTGGGGCGAGCGGAAGGAAGATCAGTTTGCAAACTTCTGCTGGCTCAATGCTAATTTCGATAACGATGTCAGCGTTCACTGCCTGTGGGCCATTAACCCAGACGATATCAATGATTACTCTGCCATTGTCCATGGCTACGTTCGGGAAGGAAGTGAGGTATACGGCCTGACCAAAGGTTCCGGCAAACTCCGTCGCAACGGTAACTTACATCAATATATGGAACTGGAAGTCGAAGACAAACGCGGCAAAACCCACAAACTCAACGGTACTGCCTTCACCTCAAACCCCTGGCAACCCTGGCCATTCGTCTATGCCACCCAGTCATTTTTGCGCTGGGAAATGGATGGTGTGATCGGCTGGGGCGAGGTGCAGGACGTCAGCAGCAATTAACCTCCTGGCTATCGAAACAGGGTCGATTTAAGGCCCACTATTCTCGAGGTCTGCATACGCAGCCATGGCGATAATAAATAAGATACCTGAGCGATGACCTACACCAAGACCCTTGAACACCGCGCTCAACCCTCATCCGAATGGATTAAATC
>CALLDA010000154.1 GCA_937998635.1 uncultured Pseudomonadales bacterium | reverse complement strand
AAGCCACCCGCCGCCACACCGAGGCTCATATCGCCGTACAACGCCGTGATCCACAAACCTTCGCCTACGCCATGGCCGACTCACCCGCCGGGCTCGGTGCCTGGCTGTGGTGGCGACGGCAACTCTGGTGTGATGGCGATGCCCTTGAAGTGTTTGGCCGGGATGATCTCTGCACACTGGCTTCGCTTTATTGGTTCAACACCTCTTTTGCATCGTCTATAAGGCTATATGCAGAGCAGTTTTCCAAACCACCTAAGCTCGCCCACGAGCGTATGCCCGTCATTGAAGCACCCACCGGTTATGGCGTTTTTCGTAAGGAGCTACTCTTTACACCGCGCTCAATTGCAGAGACTCGTACCAATTTAAAGCGGTGGACGGTATTTGATGGCGGTGGCCATTTCGCGCCACCGGAGCGACCGGAAGATGTGGTCAATGAGTTGAGAGCTTTTTTTGCTGAGCTTAAATAAGTTCAACTTCATTGAATGCAGACTGAGTGAATGCAGACTGAACGAGTTTAGACTTTTTCCATCACATCCGCCCAGCGCTCTAGCATGTCATCGTCGCCAGGATGGATGATTACGGATAATTCGTCATATCCGATCCGCTCCAGCTCCTGAATACATTCGCGTACTTCATCGACCGGTCGGGTCATGGTGGCTCTACGTATTAATTCTCCAGTGATAAACTCTGCTTCATCTTCCCGCACAAACAGCGCGTGCCCCCTGTGCAGCGATAAATAGCGCGCATCCGCAGGTTGGTAAGATTCATAAAGACGCCGGTATTTTGACACGGCTTCTGTTTCACCTAGTGATCCGGTTCCTAATGAACCATGTAGTCCTGCTTCCATCATATTGTGGAAAACAACGGCTGCCAGCGGGCCGCCCTGACGTATGGCTTTAGGGCAATCGGCGGTCTCGCGATCCAGTAGTGGCAAACCGGCTGTAACGATGGCTCGATTAAAGGTGTCTGGCTGGTTACCGGCTTTTTGCCAGGCCGCCTCCATGTCGTCCATGTCTGACTGTGCAGCTCCGAGACTTGAATGGATATTCACCCAATCGGTTTTTAGTTCTGCCACCAGGCCACGCATTCTTGGTCCCTGCGCGGCTATATAGGTGGGTACCTTGTCTGCCAGATTAATCACGCCGTCATCGGGATGCAGGAAGGCAATTTTTCGTCGTTTGTTTTCGAAATCCCACTCAACCACCTCACCGTGGAGCAGGCCATTGACCGTTTCGATATATGAGCGGATGTCATCAACCTTGACTGGCCCGTGCCCCATGGCACGACGCCCGGAAAACCCTGTGCCGATGCCCATCATGACACGACCTGGCGCAAGACTATTTAGTGTCGCAAAACTGTTTGCGGCCTGAGGGGCGATCCGGTTTGAAGGGATAAGCACACCGGTGGCCAGATTAATTCTGTCGGTTTTCATGGCAGCAACGGCCATCATAGCGATGGGGTCAGCGGCGACCATCTGACTATCTTCAAACCAGGCGGTTTTATAACCTAATTGTTCTGCTCTAACGGCGACTTCCCAGCCGTCACTACCCTGGGCGATTGTTACACTAATATCCATTGTTTAATCCTCGAGGTTATTTGGCTTTTCAATTTCAACATAACAGGCTTCTCACCAACGACATGACTGAGGAATTGCCGGATGATCGATAGCCGGGTATTTCTTGTGCAAGGGTCGCACCACCTCTTCGCCAAAACGCAAAATTTGATCTCGAGTTTCCGAAAACGACGGGCCGGTAACCATACGAAAGCGCATGGTGAAATAATCCACCCCCAGCTCTTCGTGGTACCACTCGAGACGTTCGCGACACTGGGCAGCGTTACCAATGACAATGTGTTCACGGGCCGATTCTGTGGTGATCTTTTCGGGTGAGTCAAATTCAGGATGATGGGACAGGATGCCGTGCTGACAATAAAAGCGCATTTCCTCCACATAGTGCTGACCAAATTCCCGAGTGGCCTGTTCAAAGCTATCGGCCAGCCAGCCATCGCGCATCAATACGATAAAAGGCTCCTTGTTATGTTCTATGGCTTTGCTTCGATAGGCGCTGGTTTGCTGCTCCCATACTTCGGGCAAGATCGGAAATTGATCACAGGTCCAGCAGTCGGCATAAACACCACAGCGTTCAATGGCCGCAGGCATCTGACCAGCACCCCAAAATGGAAATCGTGGTTGCTGATAACTATTGGGTGTTAGTAAACCATTTCGCACCTGGTAGTAGTCACTGTTCCAGTCGAAGCGCTCACCTTTGCTCAATAGCGCTTTTTCAATAAGGCTGACACTATCCAGAAACCGGCCAAGTAGTCGCTCTTCGGGGACGCCAAACTGATCCAGGTAACCCGTGTGATAACCGCGCCCCCAGGTCATGTAGAGACGACCTTTGGAGATGTTATCGATAATCGCGCACTGCTCGGCAATATGCATGGGGTGATACAGCGGGTTAACCAGGCAATAGCTACCCAGCGCTACCTTTTCAGTTTCGTGGGCTAGTATCATCAGCAGGTTTAACGGTGAGCCAAAGTAAGATTCGGTGCGACCGTGTCGATCCGGCACCTGAATAGAATGGAACCCGGCCTGCTCGGCCAGAATACCCTCTGCAATCATTGCTTCAAGTGCCGACGAAGCATCCTCCCTTGTTGGTGGAAGCTGGTCATAAGCGCCTTTGTTGGTGTCGATTAGATAACCTATTCGCATAAGTTTTTCCGGCTACATTGAGAAGACTGTCAGCGCATAGGCGTTTAACCGATACGTGCACTCTGCCCACCGTCCACTGGCAAATTAACCCCAGTAATAAAACTCGCGTCATCTGAAGCAAGAAACAGTGCAGCCTTTGCTACATCCCAGGCATCACCCATTTTTGATCCCAGGGGCACTTGCTTATTACGCCCTTTACGCACTTCATCCCGGGTTTTATTAAGGGCTTTTGAGATGCCTTCGATGGCGATCGGGGTATCCATTAAGCCCGGCATAATGACATTGGAACGAATCCCAAAGCGTGCGTTATCGATGGCAATGGCCTGACTCAGGGCATTCATACCAGCTTTAGAGGCCTTATAGGCAATGGCATTCATGGAACAGATTGCCGCAATGGAAGAAATAAATATTATGCTGCCACTGCCTGCCTCGCGCATGACGGGCAAGACATGTTTAGTGGTCAGGAAAGCGCCCTTTAAATTCACATCGAGCATTTTGTCCCAGACGCTTTCGGCCGTCTCAATAGGGCCGCGATCGCCCACACCAATGCCAACATTGTGGTGCAGAATATCGATTTTTCCGAAGCGCTCGATACAGGCAGTGGCAAAAGCAAGACAGTCGGCATCAACACTAACATCTCCTGCGCAAGAGGACGCTACACCACCTTCGTCCTTAATCATGGCTTCGGTTTCCCGAGCTGAGGCGAGGTTTCTATCCACTACCAGCACCTGAGCACCCTCTCGTGCAAACAGCATGGCAGTAGCACGACCATTGCCGATGGTCTCGCCGGGGGTTTGCCCAGCGCCGACGACGATGGCTACTTTATCTTCGAGTCTCATCGCTTCCTCCGATGAATGCGTTTAAACCACAGGAAAAGTCGTGGGACGCCGGTTTCAGATTAATCAACAATGGCTTGTCCGACAACACTGGCAGTGGGTTTATTGCCGCCGCGCTCCAGGTTCGAGTAGTACCCACCTGGCACCCAAACACATGTGGGCCACGACCAAAACCAAAGGAATTATTCTTAACTACCTATGGAATGATGGCCGCGAGTTATTGCCGTATCTGACTGTGTTTCCTGATGAATGGCCATCGTTGTTATAGAGTTGGTTGTTATGGCATTTTCCCTGGTTTTTATTTCAACTTTTACCCAGGAAATGGATAGTGCTGGACTACCCGAGAGAAATCTACCATTTAAACGTCATTAACGCAGTGGTCGCTGATTCCTGATCGGCCAGCTAATTTATATACCGCGCAAAATATCGCCCCAGGCGGTCGGATTGCTTTACTTTCCTCAACCAGGCATTGACATACTCCTGCAGGTGAACGTCCTGCGGCAGCAGAAAACCCTTCTCGGCGCGGGTCAACAAATGATCGGGCATGGTGGCGCAGAGTTCGGGATGCAGGCCGGTCTGCACCTTGACTTCGATGGTGTCGGTAATCATTACGTCGGCCCGTTTGTCTAGTAAGTGCTGAAATATCGTCGTGTTATCAGCGTGAACAATTAGCTGGGCATTTTTTATATTTTTGCGCACATATTTTTCATTGGTGCCACCGGGGTTTACGATGACACGTACCTCAGCCCGATCAATTTTCACCAAACTATCCAGTTGATCCTTTGCCTCGCAACGGGCAATGGGCGTTTTACCGCCGACCAAATAGGGTTCCGAAAAAAAAGCGCTTTGCCGGCGCGCATGCGTGTCGGTAATGCCGCTCATACCAATATCAAACTGGTCAGCAGAAAAGTCACTCATCAGCGTCGGCCATGAGGTTTTTACCAACTCAAGTTTCACCCCCATCCCGGCCGCCAGGTCTTCAGCCAGATCTATATCCACCCCTGTTAATTTACCGGAGGTCGATGCTATAAAACTAAACGGTTTGTAATCGCCGGTAGTGCCGACTCTGAGAACTCCCCGCGCGAGGATCGTAGCCAGTCGGCCAGGTTCCGCTTGATCCTCGGCTCTTATCTTCATCAAAGTATCAAGTAATTGCTGTTTCCTGGAGTTGGAAACATAGGGATTGGTGACTGCCTGGTTTATTTCCTGCAAATTGCTGGTGAATCGTTTAGTGTTATGCAATTCCGGCAGAGCCCGGGGGATTTGCCGGATAATTTGATCACCCAGACTGATCAACCTGGGTCTGACCTCAGCATTCAAATCAGTGGCGACATGGTCAACCGGAGCGCTATCACGATTGGCTTCCCAACGCTTTATCCAGGCCTTTTGCACCTCTTTGGCCAATTGAATTTGCAGCCGAAAAAAGGCTTCAACTGACTCCGGGTTAAGTTGATTATTCTGAGCACCCACCAGAGCACGCTTGACTACAATCTCTTCACGCTGGGTATTTTCAATCTCTACGTTGTTAACAAACTTATAGGCTGCAACATCTTTCATCAGCTGCAGACGTTCATTAACCAAATCTAAAAGCCGAGCAAGCTCTGATCCACCGGTCGATTCATTCGCCAACAGCGATGGGCTAAAAATAAGATAAAAAGCAAGCAGAACCAGCTGCTTCCTACAAAGGCGTGAAAGATATGCCAAATTGGTCATAGTGGAATTATCGAAGCAGCGTTGTTGTCTGGCCAGTATAGTTATCGTGTCACGCCATCACCGAAACTTATGCCATCAAGCCAGATCGTCGAGGAAGACTCCCCGCAGTACGTCAAGATTTTTCGCGGCATTCAGCGCCGCCTCGCTAGGTAATTGCGCGACCACGTCGCCAGTCTCTTTGTCGATAATTTTTACCACCTGGCGATTTAAGGTTTCCTCTACCGAAAACTCTACAGATAGATCCCTGTTTTCAGCCATGCGATTGAACAGCTCTACCGTCTCGGCAACCTGTTCTTTCACATCAGCAACAGCGATGGCTGGAAGACTTGCCAGCGTTCCAGGGGGGTGGGGAGCTGCTTTTGACTGGCGCACGCCTGGCAGTTCCACCGTTTTGGGGGAATCCGGTTTATTAACCGTGATGCTCGTTACATTTTCAGTCATGATGCTTACCTGTTCCCGACACTAATACGCACCTGAGCGCCTGAAAAATTTACTGCCTACCCGGGAGGAACCCCTAGCTTGTCCTTCTTAGCGACAACAATTGTAAAATCTTTAGCCACAATAAGCCTATTTCTTTATTTAGGGCACTTCGACAACTACATTTTCGCTATCCGTACAAACTCGGACTAGCTGCACGGACCACTAACCAACTGGAATTCCTTCTCACAAGACCAATAAACATTTTTATTTACCATGTATTTCAGAAGGTTAGGACATCGCCTGGATAACCGCGCGAGCCAACCCAGGGTAGTCACAGGGGCTTTAAAGGCGTGATCAGCCCAAATTCTCCAGCCTTGCCAACAGCGTTCCTCTTTCTATATACACCATCGCAGCAATCATAAAAGCGCTTGTCACTAACGCAGACTTCAATAAACCATCGGGGCTGCTCCAGCGGTGGCTGCCCATAGCCCTATCACTAATTTTATTGGCTGGGATTAACATCAGTTTCAGGGCGTCACCTAAACCCCTGTAGAAGTCCTGCCCCCGTTGGTTAGCGGTCTGAATAAGCATACCTTTGACAACGACTGGGGTTT
>CALLDA010000153.1 GCA_937998635.1 uncultured Pseudomonadales bacterium | reverse complement strand
TGACGCCTCTGGTGCGCAAAACTGGGGCGATTTATTTAGATTAGTGCCGGGCTTTCAGTCTTACGCTGTCAACGATAACCGACCGGGTATCGCTTACCACGGTTTTGGGGACGAATTTCCCAACCGCATGGAGGTAATGATTGACGGTCGATCAGTTTATGAACCGGTGTTTTCTACGGTGTTATGGGGCATGTTCGGGATTCAGCTGGAGGATGTTGATCATATTGAAATCGTCCGTGGATCAAGTGCCGCGACTCATGGTTCAAATGCCTTTCTGGGTGCGGTCAATATCGTCACACGGGAGCCGACACAGGATAAAGGAACAACGGTTAAGGTTACCGGAGGCAGTCGCGAGACGCTGAACTCCTGGGTGAGAATAAACGACAGTCTTGGCCCGCTCAACTATCGCCTAAGTCTGGGTTCTCGTCACAATGACGGTTTTCCCAGTATCCCCGAAGGAGAGCTGGATGATGGGCGTGAACTTTATCAAATTGCTTTTCGCGGCACGATAACGCCCTCTCTGAATGACGTGTTAGATCTTAATTTTGCTTACGCCAATGATCGCGTTGGGCTCGGGGATGCAGACCATCCCGATGAGTTTATCGATGCCGACTATTACTCAAGCTATCAGTCGGTCGAGTGGCGTCATAGTCTGCTTGCCGGAGGGGAATTTAGTGTTCATGGCTATCACAATAAGCTACGAGCGAGTAATTCTGCAGATAGAGGCTTGCTGTCGGATATTCTCGACGTTGACCCAGCGCTTGTAGCGTTGTTTTTAGGCGTGCCAGATCAGCCTTTTGCTGGAGGTTTAGGTAGTTTGGCCTCTGAACGTTTTGATCTCGAGTTCGAGCATCAATTTTCGATGGTCGACCGATTGCGAACGGTTTGGGGACTTGGCGGTCGCAGCGAGTACGCCCAAAGTCAGTTTCTACAGGGTCGAGGTGACAAGATCTGGGAGGAATCTTTCCGGTGGTTTACGCACAACGAATGGCGGCCGAGCGACGAATGGATGCTCAATGTCGGATTAATGGTTGAGAAAACCTTTGTCGGCACGCTGTTATCACCGCGGCTGAGTCTTAGCCGATTATTTAGTCCCCATCATACTGTGCGTATGAGTATCTCCAGAGGTACGCGAGCACCTTCAATTACTGAGGCCAATTTGGATCAGAAGCTAGAATTAAGCGGTATTGTTTTTGATGCCTTTGTACGCAGCGATGAGCGACTCGAAGAGGAGGAGGTGACATCTTTTGAACTGGGCTGGGCTGGTTACTTCCCCCAATGGCAACTGGGCGCAGATTTGAACGTATTTCGTGAGCAGGCCAGGCATGCGATGGATGACTATGAAGAGGTTTTGGCAGTACCCACACCTATTGGTGATGATCAAATTAAAGTGCGAAGTAATACCGGTGAGTGGGAATCGGTTGGTGCTGAGCTGCAAGTGACTTATCGGCCGGTAACTAAAGCACTGGTAAGAGCGCATTATGCCTATACCGATCTTGATAGTGATTTTGTCAGGCAAATTGATCCGGAAATACAAATTGGCGATTTTAACCAGTCGCGCCCTCGACACTCAGGTGGCTTGTTGCTGAATTATCAATGGACACCTCAATGGGCGACCGGATTAACTTTATATCATCAAGGTGAAGTTAAATGGCGGGATGGTAATTTTATCGATGAATATACCCGGCTAGACAGTCATATCACCTTCAAGTTTGTTCTTGGTAACAATACTGCTCAGTTGCAGTTGGTGGCGCAAAATATTACTGAGGACTATCCTGAATTTAACGAAGAGAATATATTTGGCAGTCGATATTTTGTCTCGTTCAGTGTGGACTTGCCCTGATGTGGCTCGATACCAGCTTTAATGCTTGCCGTTTTAGACAAGTCGCCAGGCAAATCTGCGCCTCAGCAGTACAGAGTATCGACAAATTTTTCTGCTCCGACGAGAGTATTCAGCAAACACAGCCTAACTGCATTTTAAGGACGTCACTTCAAGTAGGGTAACGGGGCGATCATTACGGAAAATGAACGGATTCGCTAGTGTTTTACAGAATATGGAGGGCAAGATTGCACTCCCTGTGGTCAGGTGCGCCTTGCAAAGCCTGATTCTGTTCACCTATGTATTCCTGGCTGATGCGTGCTTTGCCGTCACCGATGAAGTACATGTGTTGCTATCGAGTGATGCGCCTTATTATCGCCAGGTGGCGGAAGTCTTTGCTGAGCAACTTCAGACTCGGCAGCCAGCTACCGAAGTCCGAACAATCATTATGGCAGATGGCGTAGCCTTGCCTGCGATTTTGGGTCAGCAGATTGTAGCTATTGGCTCTAAAGCCACCACCGAGGCTCTGGCGAATTATCCCCGGTCAGATATTCTCAGCGTATTGATACCGATGGCGGTGTGGCAGGATATTAATGAGACTACCCTTATTGAAGGGCGCTTTGCCGCGGTGCTTGTCGATCAGCCTTTTGAGCGCGCAGTGTCACTTGGCCTTTTGTTAAAACCGGATGCCGGGCGTTTTGGTGCCGTCTTTGGACCCGCCACCCAGGAAGCTAAAACTGCAAGCCTGAAGCGGATCTCTGGTTTGGGTGTTGAGTTGATCACGGCCAACCTGTCTCCGACTGATAATCCCATTAGCATCTTGAACCCCATCATAAATGCATCGGAAGTATTTATTGCAGTGCCGGATCGAGCAGTATTTAACCGCAACATAGCGAAATGGATTCTTCATTTGAGCTATAGGCAAAAAATCCCTGTGATTGGCTTTTCAGCCTCCTATGCCGAAGCTGGAGCGCTGGCTTCGATTTATTCGAGCCCGGCAGATGTCGGTCGATACGGTGCTGAATTATTTGTCGAACTATCGACTCACCAACCAGATAATGGGCGTAAGGATTGGCGTGCTTACTACCCAAAATATTATACTTTGAGCACCAATGAAGAGGTTGCCCGGATACTCGATATCAAGCTCCCCCCCCTGGAAGACCTGTACAGGATGTACCAGAAGCTTCTCCAGACGATGTGATGAAACGGCTGTTCCCAAAGTGGGGTAATACACTACAAAATCGCCTTGTTGTAGCGACAGCCGTGCCGCTATTGCTGCTCACCATTGTGCTGACAGGCGTGACGATGCTCGAGCGAGATAAGGCCATTACTGAGCGTCTACAGCAGTCGGGTCGCGGTATAGCCATTTATCTGGCTTCGGTTTCGGATTTCGCACTCTACTCTGCAAATAAAACACTGTTAAATTCTTTAGTGTCAGCGACTGACCGACTTGAAGGCGTCTCGGGCGTTACCTTCCTTAATGCCAGCCGCGAAGTGGTCATTTCGACATTTCGCGCTGATGAAGACTCCGGAAAAACATCTGAGCCTTCCAGGCAAGCGGCAGCGCCCAGCGCCCCGGCGAACTTAAACACCCCAGACAAGTATGTGTATTTTGAAGAGCCGGTATTAGCCCTTGACCTCAATACTGAGGATTATGATTCCGCCGCTTTAAAGGGCGATGCGCCGTTGGTGGGTTGGGTTATTGTTGCCATGGATCCTGCCGTGAGTCTGCCAGAACGCAGTGCCATGTTGATTAACGGTGTCGGCCTGGCTGCGGGTGTTATGGTCATGGCGATTATCATGTCCTATCTACTGGGCCGCAACATTATCGGTCCGATACAAAAGTTAACCAATACCGTTAATCGTATCGAAGGCGGTGACTTTTCTGTTCGAGCAGAATCGGCGCTGAGTTACGAAGTTAATGTTCTCGCCCATGGCATCAATCATATGGCGGAGTTTATCGAGGAAAATCAGGTTCGGCTCCAGCAAGAAGTAAAAAGCGCTACCCATCAGCTAGAGCTAACACTTGCGGATTTACAGTCCAAAAATGACCAATTAGAAATTGCCCGGCAGCACGCCGATGCAGCCAATGCTGCAAAAACTGATTTTTTAGCACGGATGAGTCACGAATTGCGGACGCCCCTGAGTTCTGTGAGAGGCTTTGTTGGCCTTCTACAGAGTGCTGATCTGGGCAGCGCTGAACAACAGTATTGCAAAATTATTGATCAGGCAGCCCAGTTGTTGCTACAGCTCATTGACGACATTCTTGAGTTTAGTCGCCTACAGGCCGGGGCTATGGAGCTGGAGGAGCTACCCATTGATTTTTATCAGTGCCTGGAAGATCCCATACAGCTATTAGCGCCGATGGCCCATGACAAAAACCTTGAGCTTATCCTCGATGTCGAACCCGATGTGCCCCTGGCTCTGGTGGCGGACTCGCGCCGACTGGGCCAAATTATCTTCAATCTGGTGTCTAATTCGATCAAGTTTAGCGAGTCAGGTTACGTGCATGTTCGGGTGTTTTTGCTGGCTGATGAAGCGGATCATTGTCGAGTCGGTATTACCGTTAAAGACACTGGAATCGGCATTTTAGAGGAGCAACAAAAGCATATTTTTGAAGCTTTCACCCAGGCTGATATTTCTATATCGAGGCGTTTCGGAGGCACCGGCCTGGGCTTGTCAATCGTCAATGGCTTAGTCGGTATGATGGAAGGCAATATTTCGCTTGATAGTACCGAAGGTAAGGGCAGCGAGTTCAAGGTTGTCTTGCCTCTGAAGAAACAGCAAGCCTTGTTTAGCGATCAAAATCTGCCGAATAAGCTGCAGCCACGGGAAAAACGAGCCTTAAATATTGCTTTGTATGATCCTGTTCAAACCTCCCGTCAAGCTTTGGAGCATCTACTGATCAGGATTGCGAGTAATGTTGAAGGCTATGGTGATATTGGGGCTTTGAAAAGTGGCCTGGAAACAACGCAGCCAAAAGTGGTTCTGCTTAATGGCGCGTCCGTAACAATCGCTAACCCCAGGGCGTATCCTCTATTGCTCGAAGATCTCAGGCAGTGTACGGATCTGCCCCTGATCATTACACTGCCCCTGAACCAGTTGCAGGCAGGTTCCTCTATTGCCAATGACCCATCTTTACAGCCGGCCAGTTTTATTAGTAAGCCGGTATCTTTTGACAGTTTGAAGACCCTGTTTGTGGATGCCGATAAAGCGGTGGACACTGACACCGGGAGTGCGGCCAGTTTATTCGGGGTCAATGTCCTGGTTGCCGAAGACAACGATTTTAGCCAATTACTTGTTAAGACGATTCTAGATCGGGCTGGGTGCCGTTACAGTCTTGCTAACAATGGCCGAGAGGCCGTCGAAATGAGTACTCGGGAGCAGTTTGATGTACTAATCGTCGATGGGCATATGCCAGAACTCGATGGTTGGGAGGCGCTTCGGGAAATCAGAGCCTTGACCAACCCCAACCATGGGACCCCAGCCATTTTTTTAACGGCCGATGTGCTGACTCAGGGCGCAGGTCTGCCCGCAGGAGTGGGCATTAATCGGGTTATGCGTAAGCCCTTTGAGGAAGCAGACTTAATTAGGGCGATCAGTAAACTAGTGGCTAAGGAGCTCAGTGGCAAGACGGAAACTTCGGCTATCTCGCAGCGGATCCCAAAGGAAAAGTTTTTTTCTGAAGTCGAAAGTTTATTAGACAAGGCTGACCAGGCGAACCAGCAGAGCGATGTAGCCGAGCTTGGCGAGCTCGTCCATCAGCTATTAGGTATCGTCGGGGTGTTTAAAGTCAGTATGCTTGACCAGCTGAGTGAGGCATTACACCTTGCCGCTAAAGGCAGGGATCGTGACCAGGTCAATATCGCGATAGCCGATCTAAGCATTAGGTTGGCTGAACTCAGGCGCGAGGTCAGCTAGTTGCTCTGCCACGCGCTGTTAAAAGTGTTCCGACCTAAAGCAGGCGAACCGAAACCACACCATCTACTGCGGCGATAGCGGCGATAATATCCTCAGCTGGCCTGTCTTCAACATCAATAATATTGTAGGCAATGTTGTCCCGACTTTTATTGACCAGGTCGATAACGTTGTTATTGCTATCAGCAAGAATACCCAGCACGTTACCCAGCACCTTTGGTACGTTGTTATTGCTAAAGGTGAGTCGATGACCCCCATTTCTGGCCATGTGCGTCGGTGGAAAATTGACCGAGTTGCGAATAGTGCCGTTTTCAAGGAATTCCATTAACTGGTTGGCGGCCATAACGGCGCAGTTTTCTTCTGCTTCTGCTGTGCTCGCGCCGATATGAGGCATTAGCAGAACGTTCTTGCGACCCAGTAACTCAGGGGTCGGAAAATCTGCGATGTAGCCACCCAGTTGCTGATTATCCAGGGCGGCGATCAAGGCTTCGCTATCGACAATTTCCTCACGGGCAAAATTGAGTAATTTGGCGTCGGGTTTAAAGCTGCGCAATGCCTCAGCGTTAATCATGTGACGAGTAGCTTCAATGGCAGGAACATGCAAGGTGATGTAGTCAGCCTGGCCTAGTAGATGTTGCAGGCTATCCATTTTTTCGACGCGGCTCGATAAGCGCCATGCGGCTTCGACTGATATGGCAGGGTCGTATCCGACCACATCCATGCCTAAATCCAGCGCCATGTTAGCAACGATCGCGCCGATCGCGCCGAGTCCGACAACACCCAGGGTCTTGCCATAAAGCTCACAACCGGCAAAACGCTTTTTTTCTTTCTCAAGCAAAGCTGACATTTCTCCAGCCTCGCTGATCTGTTTCAGCGATTGTACGTAATTCATGCCCTCAAATATGTCTCTCGATGCCAACAACAGCCCTGACATAACCAACTCCTTGACGGCGTTAGCATTGGCGCCGGGAGTATTGAACACCACCACGCCTTTTTCTGTGTAATCGGCAACCGGAATGTTATTCACGCCGGCACCAGCACGGGCGACCGCGGCGAGACTAGTGGGTATTTCAATATCGTGTAGTTTCTGGCTACGCAGTAAAAACGCATCTGGCTGAGCGAACTCGCTAGCGATTTCGTATTGGTCACGAGGGAATCTGTTGAGACCCTTG
>CALLDA010000152.1 GCA_937998635.1 uncultured Pseudomonadales bacterium | reverse complement strand
TACCCTGTCCGGTGTTGTGCTGGCCACCGGAAACCCCCAGGACATAGAGTTGGCCCTTAGCAAGATCACCGGCTGAGTCAGGCATAAATTTATAGATGCCACCCCCGCAGGGCAGGCTGCCGTCGGGACATGGCTCACTTAGCCCACGCCATTCGTCCACCGTATAAACCTCTCCTTGCGGCCCAATGGCGATGCCCTCATGGGCCATCCGACCCACGGCGGGGCGATCATAAGCGATGCCTTTGGTGAGATCGTTTTCATCAAGAACCAGCTCGAACAATCGACCATCGGCCCGCTCTTCAGCGAACAAAATAGTCCCCCAGGGCGTCCAACGAATACCATCGAGTGCCTGATAGCTGGGGTCTTGAGCAATAATTGAGGCCGCGCCGGTTTCCAGATCAACCACAGATACCGCACCGCCAGGATAGGAGGCACAACGAAGGAAAACTGCCCATGGTTTACCGCAGCGCACTTCATGAGTCCGGTATAAATAACGCCCGGCCAGAGCACCATTTTCGTTAACGGTGTTCATATCATTCCAGTCGTTAACGCCATTGCCGTAGATGTTCAAAGCGGTTTCATCGGACACGACAGATTGCGTAAAGCCTTCAGGAATCACCCAGGGAGCCTGCGGGTTCCACTTGTCTTTATCGGCGGACTCGGGGATGGGGGTAAAGCCAAAAATCCCGGTTTGTGAAGCCTCGGCCATTGCACCCGAAACTTCAGCCAAGACCATCAACAGCACAGGTATTAGTAGCTTACTGAAAGCTAAACTCTTCACATAAAACCTCAAAACTGACAGCTCGGACATCAAAGCCTGGGAACCAAAACTCAATATTACTCATCTTTTATGACAAATATCGAATATGGCAAACACTTGACCCTCAGAAACCTGACTCCACCCGGAGCGAACTCGGCACACTCGGAGCAATCTCTTAAACGTCCTGAGTAAGCTGGTTTTTTCTTAGCCGAGACCTAACTACTAGCGCAATCATCACCAAAATTAAATACATCAACCAATAACACCATTCAGCTGGGCCAGAATGGCCGTATGACTCCACAGGAAACGTGGTATCTAGCCATCGCCAAAATGGGTGAATAGCTAAAGTCATCACCATTGCCAAAGGCAAACATATTATTAATACCGCCAAAACAACACTGAGTAACTTTACCATGCTGGCTAAACCCTAAACTCCGGCCTCACGCACCAGCCAATAATTTTCAAGGGCTTGCTCAATAGTGGGATCATAACCGCCCAGAGATTCCAGTTTCCACCACAGATAGGCGACTATGACGGACACTTGTTGTTCATTAAAAAGACCAAACTCCGCACGGGCATGCTCGCCCATGGTGCCACCGCCCCACACCTTAGCCAGTTTTTTCCTTTCGCCTGCAGGCGTCACATGCCAGCAAAGTCGCACCATCGGATCGGGGGTTTCAAGCTCACCCTGGATATCAGCAATTAAATAGGCTGGCAGGTAAAACCGCAAAGCTGCACCGGAGAAAAAAGATAATGCTGAACCCCAGCCGTCAGGTGCCTGATTGAGAAACTCAGCATCCAGATCACGCCAATCCATTTTGCCACGAAAATCCTCGATCAAGGCCGCGGGCTCCTCCCCATAGGTGCTATCCGTTAGATTATCGTCTCCCGGATAAATTACCTCCGCAAACGCTTGCTCAATTCTGCTGACAAGTTCTTTCAAGACGAAAGCCCCAGGTTAAAGTCTGGCACACGAAAATTTAGATCCATTATTGTTTTCGCTCAAGCACCTCTACCTTGAAACAGGTGAAGGATAAGGCAACACCAAAGGCATGCTCGAAAGTCACTGTAATCGAGGATGGTAAGGGTTTCCCGTCACTATAATTCCCTCGTGATTTATAGCTAAACGTCAAATCGTAGACTGCGTTCTGGTGGTTGAAATCTTCCATCCTGATAGCGTCACAATCATGGAACTTCAAAACGGCAATAAACGGATGCTCCAGTGCACACAGCTCAAATGAAGCTTCAATAACTGGGCCAATCCAGACATTGTCATCGGGTCGGATGTCACCGCGCCATATATTTAGGGTGTGCACTTCTGCATCATGAAAATTTGGCCACTCGCCACGATCGAGAATTAAGCGACTATTTTCGATGTCTTCTAGCGGGTTAAATGCTTTCATTATAAGAACAGTTTAGCTCGGCCTTGTTCGGGAGTTGACATCACAACACTTCATTACCTCAGCTAATGTTTACCAACTATGATTAAGAAAGCGATAGCTCCCAAAAGCACTCAGATAAAGGTAACCGGCTTCCTGGTTTTTTGGACTGATGGCTATTCGCCAACCTCCGTACCAGGTGAGGCTTGCGCGTCGAAGTGCAATCGGCCCCAGTTCACCATAAGGTTTTACCGGTGTTTGCGCCCAGCGTACTGAACCATCTGTATTACGAAGCACCAGAACACTCTCCTGCCCCTCAGAAATCAACCGCGATTCCAGCGAAAACACGGCGCGGCCAAATCTTCGAAGTTCGACCTGAGAATAAACAGG
>CALLDA010000151.1 GCA_937998635.1 uncultured Pseudomonadales bacterium | reverse complement strand
GTCAGGGTGCCAGCGGTTTATTTACCGGCGACAGCTTCCACCACCCCATTCAAATCGCCTACCCGGAATGGAGCACGGCGTTTTGTTCAGACATTGTTCAGTCAGGAGTGGCACGACAGAACATTCTCGACAAGTTGGTGGATACCGATGCTTACATTCTCGCCGCGCATTTTGCCGACCCCACCGCCGCAAGAGTAGTCAGCAACGGTGATCGCTATAAATTAAAGCTGGATATTTAAAGAGGCTCTGGTCAAGTCATCAAGTTATCGAGTCATCAAGTAAGACCACTAATCTTTAGCAAAAACCGGCGCTCGCTTTTCTAAAAATGCCGCCACCGCCTCTTTGTGGTCCTGGGTGTTCACACAGCGAATAAGCCGCTCCGCCTCCATGCCCAGGCAGGTTTTCAAATCTGCCACCAGAGCACGGTTTAAGTTTTCCTTCATATATCTCACGGCAAGACGTGGGCCGCTGGCAATTTCTCGCGCCAGGGCCTGGGTGCTGTCTGCCAGCTGATCATCGGCGACTACCTGATTGAAGATGCCCAGCCTCAAACATTCCTCAGACGCTACCCGCCGGGATGTGTAGTAAAGCTCCCTGGCTTTGCTGGTGCCCACCAGTTGAGTCAAAAACCAGCTGCCTCCGTAGTCACCTGAAAAACCCACATTGCGAAAGGCCGTGGTAATAAACGCTGATTCGGCGGCAATGCGCATATCACAGGCCAGGGCGATGGACATACCACCACCTGCCGCCGCACCGGGTAAGGCGGCAATGGTTGGTTTCGGATGTTCAAATATTCGCAGAGTTAGGGTTTCCTGCGCACGCTGTAACATGCGCACCCGATCTGCTTCAGATGGCCCGCCACCGTTTGGCTTCCCGCCCAGACGACCCATATTCGAAATATCACCACCGGCGCAAAAAGCACCACCTGCGCCGGTGATCACAATACAACCCACATCGCTGCGGGTTTCAAGGTCCAGCAGGCTTTGCCTCAGGCCCGTGGTTAGATTGTCCGACATAGCATTACGTTTATCGGGCAGATTGAGCGTGATAGTAGCGACACCCTGGTCAATTTCACACAATAACTCTTCTGTGCCTGTTTCTAAGTGCTCTGTCTCTAGCTGTTCTGTCATTACTTATGCCCCGTTTAATTGCGCTTAGAAAAACTTGTCACTGCGCGGATCTCAAATTTATCGACAACGGTAGTATCACGCAAGTTCGCAAAGCCCTGTTAGGTGAAATGACCATTGCTTAGTATGATTCGAGCTTAATCGTGCCGATAAGATAAGGCTTTCGTCCGTACCAGCAGGGAACAATAACAAGGAGCGACAGATGACCTTTATTCGCTATTCCACTCCCGCAACGCAGCCATTACCTCCCGCAACGCAGCCATTACCTCCCGCAGCGCAGCTATTAAAAGCCGTATTAAAAATTGGTCTATTCCGAATCGCCCTGCTATCGCTGCTGTGTGCCTATGCACCGCTGACGCTTGCCGCTGCCGCAACAACCACTGTTATTCCCGATTCGCTCAAGCCCTGGACATCGTGGGTATTAAAAGACCAGCCGGATTATTTATGTCCCCGTATTGCGCAAGCAAATACCGTACAAAGAAGCTCCGCACAGAAAAATTTATCCAGACAAACTCAGCAAAAACGCTGTGCCTGGCCCGGAAAATTAACGGTGAGCGCAAGCGCCAAACAAGCCCAGTTCACACAACGCTGGGAGGTCTTCGGTAAAAGTCGACTGACCCTGCCCGGCGATGTTCGCCACTGGCCAAAGGATGTGCTGGTTAATAATCAGCCCGCGATTGTGCAGGACATCAAGGGCAAACCCACGATTGTACTGGATGCCGGAAACTACCTACTGAGCGGCTCCCTGGACTGGCAAAAACCACCGCAATATTTGCCGGTGGCACCTGAGACTGCGCTTATCGAGCTAAACCGCGACGGCAAAGCGGTGGCTGCCCACATTGATCAACAGGGTAATCTCTGGTTGCGAGATCAGCGCGCATCCGAAACCACGGGCAAGAGTAATGACACACTAAAAGTCGAAGTCTTTCGCCTGCTCAGCGATGACATCCCCATGCAGGTGCATACCGAACTGCGCCTGGCAGTAGCGGGCAAACCTCGGGAGTTAGTCCTTGGCCAGTTTCTGCCTGCCAATACCGAAGCCATGGAATTCAACTCACCACTACCTGCCCGCATTGAGGCCGATGGCCGCCTGCGTATTCAGGCCAGAGCTGGACAGTGGCGGATATTACTCCAGGCCCGTTATCTCCAACCGGTGACAACATTCGGCATGGACAAGATGGACGCCCAGTGGCCAGACCAGGAGGTATGGAGCTTCCGGGCCAACCCACTTTTGCGTGGCGTTAAGTTGAGCGGACTGCCTGCAGTCGATCCTTCGCAAATAGATATTCCTGGGCAATTTGCCAACCTGCCCACTTATCTTATGTCTGCCGAAACTGGATCTTCCGAGCCTGGGTCCGAAAAACTGCCGTCCGAAAAACAAAACCTTACCCTGACTGAACAATACCGGGGCGATGCCTCCCCCGCTGCCAACCGGCTCAAACTAAACCGCACCTTGTGGCTGGATTTTGACGGCGGCGGTGCAACCACCAAAGACGATATCAGCGGCACCTTTAGCCAGGGCTGGCGTCTGCGTTCATCTGCCGATTTGCAACTGGGTCGCATTGTCGCAAACGGCACACCACAACTGGTCACCCGCATGCCTGGTGAAGCAAGTACGGGCATTGAAATTCGCCACCCTCAGGTCAGCGTCGAGGCTATTAGTCGCGTAGAACCGCTATCAGCGATATCCGCCAGCGGCTGGCTCCACGATTTTGATCAGGTGAGCCTGAGCCTGCGCCTGCCACCGGGCTGGCAACTCTGGCACGCAGCAGGGCCAGATAGTATTCAATCATCCTGGCTTTCGCGCTGGGATCTCTGGGATTTATTTATTTGCCTGCTAATCGTCGGCGGGCTGTTTCGTGTTATCGATTGGCGCTGGGGTTTATGTGGCGCCTTAACCCTGGCTCTGACCTACCATGAAAGCGGCGCACCGCTGGTAGGCTGGGTGATCTTAGTAGCCGCGCTACCACTATTAACGGTGTTACCCCCCGGCAAACTTAAACAAGTGGTCAATACTGTCGCCCATTTGACCCTTGCGGGGCTGGTGGTCATTGTCATCGCCTTTGCCGTGCAGCAGGTGCGCAAAGGTATTTATCCTCAATTGGAACAAGCTCATGCCATCAATGTTGATCGCTACGGCTATGGACAAGGTCTGACGTCGGCCAGAACCCCTCAGGTCTCCCACGAAAAAGTCGCCCAGGAGGAAGTCGCTAGAAGTAAAGGTCGAAGAGAAAACTTTAGCGACAAGCTCGCTGTACTGGACAGCGCGGCACCAGCCTCCTTACCCGGCAAACAAGCTCCTGCACCCCGCTATCGTCCCTCCGATAATATTCAGACCGGCCCCGGTGAGCCTTCCTGGCAATGGCGACGGCCAGTCAGGCTGGGCTGGAGTGGCCCGGTCAAAGCCGAAGCGCCCTTAACGCTTTACCTATCACCACCCTGGCTAACCCGCAGCCTGAAGTTTATCCAGGTCTTTCTGGTCGGCCTGTTGCTTTACGGGTTGGGTGGACGATTGCTCAAGCATCACTGGTTACTGGGTGCAAACAAAGGCGCGGACAAAGATTCGGGCAATAACACGACAGACCGAACCAGCTCCCCGGCTGGCATTACCTCCAGTGTCCTGCCGCTATTATTTGTTGTTTCATCGCTGCTGCTTTCCGGCAGCCTTGCGATACCAAAAGCGAATGCTGGTGAATTCCCAACGCCAGCATTGCTCGAAGACCTGAAAACCACCTTACTCAAGGCTCCCGACTGCGCACCCCAATGCGGGGCCGTACAAAGTACCCATATCACCCTGGATCAGGCAGGCTCGGATAAGCAGCGCTTGTTGATTCGTCAGCGGGTCAGTGTTGCGACCGATCTAGCCTTTCCCCTACCCGCTGACCCTGGCTGGCAGGCGGAGTCGGTGCTGGTCGATGATCAGTTCGTGACGCTGGCTCATAGCAATAATAAATACTGGGTACATCTCTTGCGGGGTAGTCACGACATCGTCCTTACCGGCACCCTTAGCGGGGACAATATCAGCCTGCCGTTTCCCCTCCCTGCCCATAACACGGTGGTTAACGCGCCGGGCTGGCGGGTCCAGGGACTATCTAAGGGCAATGTCTCGGGCGGTACCTTGCAGTTCGAGAAAATAGTTAAACAGAAGCAAGAAGACACTTTAGTTCCCACACCGATCAAACCCTTTGTTTTGATCCAACGGCAGTTAAATAGCGATATCGACTGGCAGCTGGTCACCACCGTCACTCGCATTGCCCCCGGCTCCGGCGCAATTAATGTGCGTGTACCGCTGCTCAAAGGCGAATCAGTCGTTAGCCAAAATGTCGTGGTAGAAAATCAACATGCCACCGTCGCCCTGAACGCCCGGCAACGCAGTGTGCAGTGGCGTTCGGTGATCAAGCCCACCGCACAACTAACCCTTAACGCCCCCAACACCACCGACTGGATCGAGCATTGGCAGATTCAGGCTTCACCCCGTTGGCACATCACTGGCGAGGGAATTCCGCCTATTAAAACCAGCGTCAATGTTCATAATGCCGGGCCGCTTATTCAGCTTTGGCGACCCTGGCCCGGCGAATCCCTGAGCCTCAACGCAGTACAACCTGAGCCAGTCCCCGGCCCCACCACCACGGTCGAAAGCGCCAAAATCGATTACCGGCCCGGTGCTCGCAGTGCGGCGCTGACATTATCGCTGGGTATTCGTACAAGCCTGGGCGGCGACTATCGGATTCCTCAAGCGCCAAACGCCAAGCTGCAAAGTATGGTGATCGACGGTATCGAGCAAACCACACCGCGAGAAGATGAGCATGTGGTCATCCCCCTGCACCCGGGTCTCCAAAACATTGTGCTTACCTGGGAGCAGGATCAGGGCGTGGCACTAAGCACCATGACTCCGCAATTTACGCTGCCGACGCCGGCCAACAATATCGATATCACACTCCAGTTACCCCATGATCGCTGGCCGATTTTGCTTAACGGCCCGGACATCGGCCCGGCCATGCTTTACTGGGGCGTACTCGCCATCATCCTGATTATTGCCATCGTGCTGGGCGCCGTGATCAAACGCCAGGCCCTGTCCATCCCCGTCAACACCTGGCAATGGCTGCTCCTGGCTTTGGGTATGAGCACGGTGAATATGGTCGGCAGCATCGCCGTCGTGGTCTGGTTTTTTGCTATGGAAGCACGGCAGCGCCGATCGGTGGACGCTAACTCCCGACTGTTTAATGTTATCCAGCTTGGTTTGATTGGGCTATCGATTATTGCGCTAATCAGCCTGTTTGCGACCATTCCTCAAAGCCTGCTGTCATCGCCAAACATGCAGGTGACCGGCAATGGCTCCAGCAATTATCTCTATCAGTGGTATCAGGATCACAGCACTGACACCCTGCCCCAGGGTTGGGTATTCAGCCTGCCGCTCAATGTCTTTCGCATCGCCATGTTGCTGTGGTCGCTATGGATAGTGTTTGCACTGATGAACTGGATTCAGTGGGGATGGCAGTGTTTATCAGCAGGACAGCTATGGAACAATCAGCCGAGGCAGGGAGCGCGCAAAAGATTCGGCAAAAATAAGACCAAAACCAATGCTTCAGGTTCGGACAGCCCTGAGCCTGCCGTTAAGGAATAAACTATGGCCCGACAAATCATAGACCTATCCATCTATCTCGAAAATGATGTGATTTCCGACCCGCCCGGGTTTGGCCCTAAAATAAAATATTTTGGC
The DNA here is from genome assembly GCA_937998635.1 of uncultured Pseudomonadales bacterium. GTDB lineage: Bacteria > Pseudomonadota > Gammaproteobacteria > Pseudomonadales > Porticoccaceae > HB2-32-21. The sequence goes on along the minus strand of CALLDA010000151.1, from coordinate 4,867 downwards.
CATGAAGATACCTTTCATCAGATCGAGCCATTTTTCCCCGGCCTGCAAAAAGAAGATTTGCCTGACGGTGAAGCCTGGGCGCTGGAGCAGGTTCAACTAAACACCCATAACGGCACCCACCTGGATGCACCCTATCATTTTCACTCGACCATGAACCTTTCTATTTCGGGAGAGAAAGAAAGAGCGATCACCATTGATGAGGTACCACTGGAGTGGTGTTTTCAAAATGGTGTGAAGCTGGACTTCCGGCATTTTGATGATGGCTATGTGGTCACCGCCGGCGATGTCGCAGCCGAACTGGAACGCATCCACCATGAGTTAAAGCCACTGGATATCGTCGTGGTTAATACCCGAGCAGGTAACCGCTACGGACACGGTGATTATGTCTCTGCCGGTTCTGGCATGGGTTATGAAGCGACTATGTACTTGCTTGAAAGAGGCATACGCCTGACCGGTACCGACGGCTGGAGCTGGGATGCACCTTTTGTGCACACGGCCAAAAAATATGGCGAATCAAAAGACCCTTCATTGATTTGGGAAGGCCACAAGGCCGGGCGAGATATAGGTTACTGCCATCTGGAAAAGTTGCATAACCTGGAAGCCCTGCCTTCCACCGGCTTTATGATCAGTTGTTTTCCGGTAAAAATTCGCGGCGCATCGGCTGGCTGGACAAGGGCCGTGGCGATTCTTGATGGTTAATAATCCGCTGTCCATTAACAAAATCGTAACTAGCGAAACATAATAAATAATTAAACCTGGAGACAGCTATGAAATTAGTACCACTGATGACCATGCACGCCGACCTCAAAGCGCCAGCGGATGTCGGCAAAGGCCCCTACGGCCAGCGGACAATTTTCGATATCGCATCTGGAACATTCAAGGGCGAAAAACTCAGCGGCACTATGCTACCTAGCGGCGGCGAATGGATGTTGATTGATGACCAGGGCATCGGCCACATCGATGTCAGGATGACCTTAAAAACTGACGATGATGCCTTACTCTACATCCAGTATTACGGCATCCTGGAAATGACCGAGGCAGTAATGACCGCCATCGCCGGTGGCAAGCCCACCGAATTTGGTGATGTTTATTTTATGACCCAACTCCGCGTTGAAACCGGTGATGAACGCTATAGTTGGCTGAATAAGATTGTCGCAGTTGCTGAGGGGCGGGTGCTTGAGAGTGCGGTTGAATATCAGGTCTATGAAGTGGCTAATGGTTAAATACTGATTGACGCGCTAGCGTTATCTGAAAGCAACACCCACCTGAGTCCACAGCTTTACAGCTAGCATCCCCACCATGATGACGAGCGATCTGTTGCACCAGATAGAGGCCGAGCCCAAGTCCTTTACTATCTTTGTGCAAGTCGCCGCGTAAGTCATCGCTTGCAGCCTGTTGGGCGCGGTAGAAAGGTGCAAATATTTTTCCCCGCTCGCTTTCAGGAATGCCCCGACCGTGATCGATTACCTCTACCTGCGCCATCTCTGCACTGGGGGCGTTCACATTAATCTCAATATGGTCGCCACCATAACGGCGGGCGTTACTGATTAAATTCCGCAGTAACACTGCCAAAGCCTGAGCATCACCAGACATGTCAAGCGGTTCACCACGGACTTCCAGCCCGAATTGGGCTGCCTCTTCCGCCGCCAGGGCTAGCAGGTCGAGTTGTTCAAACCTTTCCTGGTTATTGCCGAGCTCAAGCCGGCTGGCGAGTAGCAGCTCGCCAACCAGCGAATCCAGCTCGCTGATGTCGCGCTGGATTTGATCCTGCAGCTCTGGTCGTGGCGCTGTAGCCAACAGCTCCAACGCCACTCGCAGGCGGGTGAGTGGGGTGCGCAGCTCGTGGGATGCAGTGGCCAACATCAGTGTGCGTTGGCAGGTCAGCTTTTCAAGCGCGTCAATGCTATGGTTAAAACTCCGAGCGAGCTGAGCGATCTCATCGTTGCCTTCTACTTTTACCCGCTTGCCCAGATCACCGCTACCCACTGCTTCGACCCCCAATTGCAGTCGTTCTAGTCGGCGTGTAATCCGGCGCGACAATGGATAGGCACCGGCAGTAGCTGCAGCCACCAGTATGACCAACCACCAGTACCATGCTACCCGACGCGGGTGCGGCAGCAACGCCGTGAGGGTGCGGCCGTCTTCCAGTTTAACTTGCATCACCGGGCCAAGGCCGCGCCTGAATTTAATGGCTTTACCGTGCATAACCGGAATTTCGATATCGACCAATCGGCCACTGACGGCGACACGCCTGCCCTGCGAATCTTGCAGTGCCAGATCCCAATGAAGCAATGCACTCCATTCATCAAGACTTTGTTGCACGACTTCTCTGGGGCTAGTCGGTGATGGCAGGGTTCGGCCGGCCAGCTGCAAGGTGCCGACCAGGTGATCCCGGCGCCAGGGCTCTGTTGTTATCCGTAGCACAGCTGTCATTACAGCAAACAGGATGATGACGCCGATAAAAGACAGATAGATCCGGCGGGACAGACGGGCGGCCCCGGTTTGGTGGCAGCTTTGGCGGGATCTACACAGTTTCATTAAATTTATTTTCGTTAAATACGGCTTCATTGAATCTGGCTGCCTCAGGTCAGACGGTTCTGGCGGGAAGAGAACAGATAGCCTACGCCCCGTAGGGTAATAATCCGTTCGGGTTTTTTGGGGTCGCTCTCTATAGCTGCACGGATGCGGCCGATATGTACATCAATACTGCGATCAAATGCCTCTGCCTGCTCTCCTTTAAGGCCGTTCATTAGTTGATCCCGCGTCATAACCCGGCCACTGTTTTGTGCCAGCAGCAGGAGCAGGTCGAACTGGTAGCCGGTTAGTGCTTTAACTTCGCCATCTACTGTTACCTGGCGTCCAACGGGGTCGATACAAAGGTCACCGTATTCCAGCAGGGTATCCGCGGCCCCACTTTCGTGATGCTGATTCAAACGGCCGCGTCGTAACACGGCGCGGATGCGTGCCACCAACTCGCGGGGGTTAAAAGGCTTGGGCAGGTAATCATCTGCACCCAGCTCCAGGCCAATAATTCGATCCAGCTCATCACCACGGGCGGTAATCATGATCACCGGCACGCCTGAGAACGACCGCAGTTCTCGGCACAGCTCCAGGCCATCGCCGTCGGGCAGAGTCAGATCGAGTAACACGACGTCGTAATTTTGCTGTCGGGCTAAATCTAGCCCGACGCTAGCAGTGTCGACGTGGTCTAATGAAATCTCAGCGGCACGGAGATACTCAATAAGCATGGTCGCTAGCGCAATGTCATCTTCTATCAGCAGCAGTTTTGTTTTCAATGGCGTCCTCGTCTACCAAATAGATTACTTGCTTATCATGGGAAGTGGGTAAAAACCGGATTTGCGATACGCAGATCCGGTGGCCGTTACGACTAGTGAAACCCTTTCTGCATCATTTCAGCAAGTTGTTGACGCTGTTGCGGTGTGAATTGGAGATTGACATCACTCATGGCAGCAACCACGTATTTGCTGGCGCGGTCGGCTAAACCTAGCAACGCCAGTCGCTCCTGCTCGATGCCCTCGTTATCGATCTGCTCAGCAGTCAATAAACTGCGCATCATCTCGATGTGTTTTTTGCTTTCTGCCCGCAGGGGTTTGATTTCGCCTTTTAGTGCCTCAAGGGTAGATCTAATCTGTTGACGCTGTAGATCGCTGGCCTTCACTTCATCAAACATATGCTCCAGGCGTTTTTCCCGCCTGGCTTCGAAGCGCTTATGCCAAAAGCCCGGCTCGCTGCCTTCGACAAGTTCACCATGCTCACCAAAACCTGCCCCTGGCGGGCCAAACAAGCCGAAGGCCTGTGCGCTACCAACGTGCATTAGGCCAAATGTCATGCCAGCACCCACTAGAAACGCAAACACCACTGCCATAAAACCGTGTCGTCTGCGGGGCCCTTTACCTGAACCGTTTTCCTTATCATTGCTATTAGCTGTCTTTACAGTACTCATAATCGATCACTCCTAAAGTTGTTGTACCTATTCATCATTGACTGATGACAGGGACAATCTAAAGGTTGTAGTTGGCTGGCTGATGTCTGTCAGGTAAAGATTTGTAAAGTTCGATAATTTTGGATGAACAGGCTTGTCGTTGTTGTAGAAGATCTGGTGTAGAAGATCTGGTGTTGAAGATCTGGCGTTGAGGATCTGTTGCCGAAGATCTTGTAATAAAAAGCGCGATTGAGCATCAGGTCTATAAAATCACCAATAGTTAGCGGTCTGGTTTTCGACCCTTTTCGAGCGCTTGTGTGAGGTAGATAATTGAACTAATGTGCCGACTATGTGTTCTATGCAACTGCAATGCAGCCTCTACAAGGTCAATAATTAGCTGATGCGAAACGTCAGATACAAACAGATCATCGTTACCCTATGGCTGATTAGCTTTATCGGCCAGGCCCTGGCCTCTGCGAGTCTGTGTTGTGCAAGCCTGGATGCTGAACAAGGAGCTTGGTCACCATTGCAATTTGAGCAACAGACGTTCGATGCTGATGGTTTATCCACTACGGCGATCGATCATGCTCAACACCAGATGCCCCGCTCTTTCTTAGATTCAGAGCCTTTCCTAAACTCAAAGCCTTTTTCAGACACGGCCAGCACCACGGCTGAGTGTAATACCGAGTGCGAGTGTGCTGCCGGTAGCTGCTCGCCCGCTGTGTTATCTGCATCTCAATCTGCGTTTAATGCTCATTTTGTTGTTTTATCGAACTCTTATACGAACTTGCCCCAGGATCAATTGATCACCTCCCTGTTTCGCCCGCCAATCTCCCGCTAATACAGGGTAAGTGCGCCTGAAATCCAGGCTGCATTACCCAGGACCTGTCGATCTCATATCGAATATAGGCTAGCACTTTAGCG
>CALLDA010000150.1 GCA_937998635.1 uncultured Pseudomonadales bacterium | reverse complement strand
TCCATTTTCACATGCTTGTATTTATTGGCATATTCTTCGAATTTGGACATTCCCGTCTCCTTTTTTAGTATTTATAGAGTGCTCAGATACTAAGTTTAAATACTATGCTTGAATACGGGTATAAGCCAGCCAAAACACTGTGTTGTGATAATGATCGGCTTAAGCTTCGCGGAGTAACACCCCCTACCTCCTCAGATCACCCCTGACCTCGCGATTACAAACCTTAAGTCTGGAACGCAGCCACTCTAAACCCGTGCATCGTTACTGGTAAAAACGTCAATAATTGGTCTTGAGAATTGTCCTAAAAATAATCTTGACCCATATCGAAATAAGTATAAAATCCGCGCACTTTTTCAGCCCAAGAGATTATATGTACTCCTAGCCCAGGCGTTTTCTTCAGCTCATAGAGAAGGCGCGAACGCAGATTATTTGCCGATAGTCTTGATATCTCAGTGAGGACCGCTTGATGAGGAAACTATGCCCTTATCCCGCTACAGAAATTCAACATCTTCCTGATCTGGGCGATGTCTACGCAAACATGCCCCACGCAAAAGTCAGGCGGGATATACGCTTGAGCAATCAGCCTCATCCGCAATTTCCTTTCAACGCCGGATCTAAGTCATGACAGATGTTTCTAACACTGACTGGTCTGCCGAGCACAGTGCCAACTTATACGGCATTCGTGAATGGGGCGGCGGTTACTTTGATATTTCCGAGCAAGGCGATGCTGTGGTCAACGCCATACTTGGCGAAAAAACTGTATCCGTGCCGCTGATCAACATTGTCAACGGCATGAAAGAGCGGGGCCTGGAAATGCCTGCAATTTTGCGGGTTGAGAACTTGCTCGACCATCGCATCAAGGCCCTGAACGAGGCCTTTGCCAATGCCATTGAGCAGGGCGAGTACAACAACCACTATCGTGGTGTTTTCCCGATCAAGGTCAATCAGCAGTGCCATGTGATTGAGGAGATTGCCGATTTTGGCCAGCATTATCACCACGGTTTTGAGGCCGGTAGCAAAGCCGAGTTGATCATCGCGCTATCCCAGTTAAGGGACCACGACAGTCTGATTATTTGTAATGGTTACAAAGATACTGAGTTTGTCGAGCTGGGGCTCTACGCCCGCCAAATGGGTATTCCCTGCTTTTTTGTACTGGAAACCCCCGCAGAGTTACCGACCATTATTGAATGCAGTCGCGCCCTCGGTATTGAGCCTTTAATCGGTGTGCGCATTAAACCTTCGACTGTCGTTGACGGTCACTGGAACGGAGACAGCGGTGACCGCTCCATCTTTGGCCTTTCGAGCAACGCTCTGCTGGACGTCGTTGAGCAACTAAAGCTCGAAGATATGCTTCACTGTCTGCAATTGCTGCACTGCCACCTCGGCTCACAACTGCCCAATATCCGCAATATTCGTAGTGGTGTTCTCGAAGCCTGCCGCTTTTATATCGGCCTGATCAATGAAGGTGCGCCCATGGGTTATCTCGATCTGGGTGGCGGTCTTGCGGTCGATTACGAGGGCGCCAGCTCGAATAGCACTCACAGCATGAATTACCAGGTGCTGGAATACTGTATCAACATTGTAGAAACTGTTCGCGAGAGCCTTGACCCTGAGGGCATAGACCACCCGGTGATTGTTACTGAATCGGGGCGTGCGACCGTGGCCTATTCGTCTTTGCTGCTATTTAATATTCTCGACGTGCGCAATCATCAGCCTCTACCGCTGCCCGAATCCCTGCCCGTAGGCAGTCACGAATTACTCAGCAACTTGTTTGCGGTACCCGCGATACTCAGCCTCAATAATTTTCAGGAGTGCTACAACGACGCGCTGTACTACCGCGATGAAATACGTGACTTGTTTCGCCGTGGTCAGGCCAGCCTTCGGGACCGCGCTTTGGCCGATAACATCACCCTGGCGGTATTAGCAGGCATCACTGCGCTGCTACCTGAAGTAGACAGAGTGCCACCAGAAATAGAGCATCTACCGGAATTGCTGGCCGATATTTATTATGGGAATTTCAGTCTGTTTCAATCGCTGCCCGATGTTTGGGCTATCGATCAGGTATTCCCCGTAATGCCGATTCACCGACTCAACGAACAACCCGACCGCCAGGCAATTATTGCCGATATTACCTGCGATTGTGACGGCAAAATCGACAATTTTTCTTCACCAGACGGTCAGCAAAAAACCCTGCCGCTACATTCTCTGAATGACAGCGAGGACTATATTCTGGGCGTTTTTTTAGTGGGGGCTTACCAGGAAACCCTGGGCGACTTACATAATTTATTTGGCGACACCAATGTCGTCAGCGTACACATTGATGGCGACGATAGTTTTCATTTTGTTCGCGAATTTCACGGCGACAGTATTGCTGACGTACTCAGTTATGTGGAATACGACCCACGCACAGTGCAGGAAAAATTTCGTCGTGTTGCTGAGCAAGCGGTTCGTCAGGGGAAAATATCAGTTGCCACCCGGCAGAAGATGCTCAACGCTTTTAAAGAAAGTATGCGTGGCTACACTTATTTCGAACATTAAATTGCGACGTTACAAACGTCATAATTTTAGACTAAACAGGTGAGGAGTTTCCCATGTCAAAAGTGATAATTATTGGCGCTGGCGGAGTCGGTGGCGTCGTTGCCCATAAGTGCGCACAATTGCCCGAGATATTCACCGAGATTATTCTTGCCAGCCGAACCGAGAGTAAGTGTTTAGCTATCGCCGAACTATTGCCCCGCGCTATTCGCACCGCACAGGTCGATGCCGACAATGTTGCAGAATTAGCCACCCTCTTGAAACTTGAAAAACCAAAGCTAGTTATCAATGTCGCCCTGCCTTATCAGGATTTAAGCATCATGGATGCCTGCCTTGAAGCCGGCGTTCACTACCTGGACACCGCCAATTACGAGCCTTTGGATACAGCAAAATTTGAATACAAATGGCAATGGGCCTATCAGGACAGGTTTAAACAAGCGGGATTAACGGCGCTTTTAGGCTCCGGTTTTGATCCCGGCGCTACCAACATGTTTACAGCCTACATCGCCAAACACTATTTTGATGAAATTCATTACCTGGATATTATTGACGTCAA
>CALLDA010000149.1 GCA_937998635.1 uncultured Pseudomonadales bacterium | reverse complement strand
TCGCTGCGAGCGCTTTCTTGCGGTGGGCGGTATTCCGGTCTATAGGGGTTTATTAAATCCCGAAGATAACCATCCTTACGGGCTGAAAGTCCCGACTTCAGAAGCCGAACCGCTAATGACTGAGCCGAGTGATTCTAAAGCGGCAAAGTTCGGCAACCTGATTTATGAGACCGAACGTCATGTCCTGGATCTCGGTGAGAGCGGCGCATTCAACAGTACCTATTTCCGTTACCCCGCAATTTACGGCCCGCGCCAGCCCAACCCTATGGACTGGTCGGTGATCAAACGCGTCCTGGATGGTCGCAGCCATATGATCCTCCCAGAGAGTGGCTTGATGATCACCACTCGCTGTGCGGCGCGCAATGCCGCTCAATATCTTCTGCTCGCTATCGACAAACCTGCCGAGAGTAAAAATCAGGTCTACAACTGTGTGGATGAAGATCAATACACCATGCGCCAGTGGATGGAGCTGGTCTCGACCTTTGCTGGCAGAAAGCTGGACATTTTCTCCGTACCCAAAGAGCTGGGCGCACCCGCCGAACCGCTAACCCGTCTGCTGGATGTCGGCAATCACTGCTTTCTGGATGGCAGTAAAGCTCGAAACGAGCTGGGTTATCGCGACCTGATATCCGCCGAACAAGCTATTCAGGAAAACGTTAACTGGTACGTCGAGAATCCGGTTACGGAGGAAGAATACCCCAATTATCCCGATCCTTTTAACTACCCGGCCGAAGACAGATTAATGACGGCTTTCACCAAAAGCATCGAGGCGATTAAAGCAGAAGTGCCCTTCGAGAAACCCAAGTATTATCACTCCTACGCCCACCCCAAAAAACCGGGCCAGGGACCAGATCATCGCGGGCGCTAGTCGCGTCCAAAAACACCATCAAAACCAACAATCAAAATCATTGAGGAAACAAGTATGAGCGGATTAGTAGCAGGTAAAGTCGCCCTGGTGACCGGCGCAGGCGGCGGCATTGGTCGGGCCTCGGCATTGGCCTTTGTTCGCGAAGGCGCAAAAGTCGTGGTATCCGACCTTAACGATGCGGAGGGTGAAAAAACCGTTCAGTTAATAAAAGACGCGGGCGGTGAAGCTATATTCCAGCACTGCGATATTAGCGACGAAGCCCAGGTAGAAGCTCTGATAGCAAAAGCCGTCGAAGCCTTTGGTCGTCTGGACTGCGCACACAACAATGCGGGCGCGCCCGGTGAAGGCGCTTCAGTTGTCAACGACACCGTCGAAAATTTCGACTTCAACTACGCCGTCAATTTAAAAGGTGCCTGGTTATCCATGAAGCACGTTGCCCGACAGTTGATCGCCCAGGGTGACGGCGGCGCTATTGTCACCACCTCATCTTTTGCGGGTTTAGAAGGCGTGCGTAATAGCGGTGCTTATGTCGCTGCCAAACACGGCGTTATCGGCCTGACCAAAACCGGGGCGATAGAGCTGGCGTCAAAAAACATTCGAGTCAATGCGGTTTGCCCGGGTCCCATAGGCACAGCTCTGTTGAAGAGCGCCATTGGTGAAAATGAGGCTGCTCGTGAGCACATGGAAAAACTAACCCTGCTGCGCCGCTTTGGTGAACCTTCAGAAATTGCCAATGCCGCAGTGTGGCTGTGCTCAGAACAGGCCTCTTATGTCACTGGTGTCGCATTTCCGGTGGACGGTGGCATGGCGGCTGCCTAGGCAGTTATCTGTACCTGGTATTGATACCAGGCATCGGAACCAGGGCTATACTGCCCAAACCATCATAGCCAGCTATTCTTCGATGCCTAAGGTCGAGCGCACAGAGTCAGGAGACAACATGAACAAGCGATATAAAAGTTTACCAGCAATTATTGTTGTCTCCGCCCTCCTCACTGCTCCGATCTACAGCAAGGCCGACTGGAAAAGCTTGCTGGGTAAAGCCCAGGAGGTAATCACCCCTGAGCAAGCAGGCACGCTGAATGATTCGGCTGTTTCCGCCCTGTCAAATAGCGACATGGTTGCGGGTTTGAAAGAAGCGTTAATTCAGGGGTCCAGAACCGCCATTGATAGCCTCGGTAAAGAAGACGGCTTTCTCGGCAATCCGGAAGTGAGGATTCCTTTACCTGAAAAACTTCAAACCCTGGAGACAGGCCTGCGTGCCATCGGTCAGGGTGCTGTGGCGGATAATTTTATTACCTCCATGAACCGCGCCGCTGAACAAGCCGTACCCCAGGCCACCGACTTATTTGTGAATACCATCAGCAATATGTCCCTTGAAGATGCCCAGACGGTTCTCAAAGGCCCTGATGATGCGGCCACTCAATACTTGCAGAAATACAGCGGCGCGCAACTTCAAGAGTTGATGAAACCAATCGTTAAAAATGCCACTGACACAGTCGGTGTCACCAGTGCTTACAAAAACATGTTTAGCAAAGCAGGTTTTCTGGGCAAAACCATCGATGCAGATGCCGTCAACCTTGATAACTACGTAACTGAACAAGCTACCAATGGTCTATTCCAGTTGATTGCAGCAGAGGAACAACGTATTCGGGAGAACCCAGTGGCCCGAACGACTGATCTGCTTAAGAAGGTGTTTGCAACGGCAAAATAACCTTATCCGCGCCTTAAACCTAACAAAACCTCACTCGAATCGACTACTTAGCACACTGCTTTATACGGGTGCTAGCAGTTTCTCTTGGGACGACAACCCTGTAGTTTTCCTGGTTGGCCAGTACTCATAAGTTCATCCTGCAGCTAGAGCCTCTATCTAGATTGCATAGATGCACACCTTATTCGAAGACCGATCAAAACAATAGAAAACCAATATAGACACAAAATCCGGTGGCTTTTTTTGTATGATGCGCACCCCTACCCTATTAATGCCTCTCTATGCCGAACAGTAATATATCTACCGAAGCTGGCCTTGACTCTAATGCTGAAGCTCTCGCTCAAATAACCCCTGAGACAGTACCTACCGCTGCAATGCCTGATGAGGAGAAGCCCCGATCAACGCGGCGTTCATCGATTGTCCATTTACTGCGCCTGGTCGCACCTTATCGCTTGCGGTGGATCGGAGCTATTATCGCCCTGTTGATTACCGCTGGCATCACCCTGAGCCTGGGTCAGGGTGTACGCATGGTCATCGATGAAGGCTTTGTTGCAGGCTCAGTGAGTCAACTTCGCCAGGGGGTGTATCTACTGCTGACCCTGTCGGTATTTATGGCGATAGGAACGTTTGTGCGCTTTTATCTGGTCTCATGGCTGGGGGAACGGGTTAGCGCGGATATTCGCAGCGCTGTTTTCAATAACGTCGTTGGTCTGAGTCCTGGGTATTTTGATGATAATCGTAGCGGCGAAATTATGTCTCGTCTGACCACCGATACCACGCTTTTGCAAACCATCGTTGGCAGTTCATTTTCACTGGCTTTACGCAGCTCCATTTCTACTGTTGGTGCCCTGATCATTCTCCTTATCACCAACCTTAAGCTCACACTCATCATTATCGGCTGTGTGCCACTAATTCTCCTGCCGATTCTGATATTTGGTCGGCGAGTGCGCACGCTTTCGAAGAGTAGTCAGGACTCTATAGCCAGTGTCGGCACTTACGCGGGTGAAATCATCCAGCATATTAAAACCGTGCAAAGCTACACCCGTGAGGATTATGAAAAATCAGCCTTCGGTAAGGAGGTAGATAGCGCCTTTGCCATCGCTAAGCGGCGTATTCTTCAGCGCGCCATATTGATGGCGGCGGTTATTCTGCTGGTCTTTGGTTCCCTCAGCGGCATGCTCTGGATCGGTGGCAATGATGTATTAGAAGGCTCGATGACGGCCGGTGACCTGGGCGCTTTCGTATTCTATGCCCTGCTGGTCGCCGTGGGTGTCGCTACCATGTCTGAGGTCTATGGTGATCTGCAACGTGCTGTGGGCGCCACTGATCGCCTGGTCGACCTGATGACGGCTGAGGCGACAATCTGCGCACCGTTTAAGCCCCCTGGAACTAATCCCACTGAATCCAGGCCCGCTGTGTCTACCAGCGAACTGCCCGCACAAATAGAATTCAAGGGGGTTTCATTCAACTATCCTTCGCGACCCGATCAAAAAGCCCTGGACGATTTATCTATCGATATCGAGGAAGGCAAGATCATTGCCCTGGTGGGGCCATCCGGGGCCGGAAAATCGACCATTTTTGAATTACTGCAACGTTTTTACGATCCGCAATCCGGCGGTATTTATCTGGGCGGCACTGATATTCGTGATCTGACACCGAGCGATTTGCGCCAGCAACTGGGCGTGGTTTCACAGCATCCGGCACTATTTAGCGCCGACGTCGCCCATAACATCCGCTATGGCAAGCCCGATGCCAGTGATGAAGAAGTTCGCACCGCCGCCCGTGCCGCCTATGCCGATGAGTTTATCGAGACCCTGCCAGAAGGCTATGGCAGTTATTTGGGTGAGCAAGGAGTGCGGCTATCGGGTGGACAAAAGCAGCGCATCGCCATCGCCCGGGCCATCCTGAAGAATCCTCGCTTGTTGCTACTGGACGAAGCCACAAGCGCTCTGGACACTCACAGCGAACAACAGGTTCAGCTCGCCCTCGATAAGCTGATGGAAAACCGTACCACTTTGATTATTGCTCATCGTCTGTCGACCACCCTTCACGCCGATCAAATCATCGTTATGGATGAGGGCAAAGCTGTCGCCAGAGGCACTCACCAGCAATTGTTAAAAGATAGTGAACTCTATGCCCGCCTGGCTGCGGTGCAATTTCGCGAAGAGGAAGAGCAAGAAGGGTAAGGAAAGGGGCTGAGTATTAAGCCCCGATATAGCTGCAAGTAAAATATCACAATAGTTATTTATCTAATTGATTTTACTCAGTATTAGCGAAGCATTAACACCGCCAAAACCAAAACCATTACAGAGCGCGTGGTTGACCTGTTGAGCGCGGGCCTGGTTGGGGACAAAATCAAGATCGGCCATGGCTGTATCGACATTATCGAGATTGATGGTCGGTGGTAACAAATCATTCATCACCGCCAAAGCGGTAAATATGCTTTCAATCCCCCCCGCCGCACCCAACAAATGGCCCGTCGATGATTTCGTTGATGAAACCGGAACCTGCCCTACCTGATCGCCAAATAAACTTCTCAGGGTAGCGACTTCAGCGTTATCACCGACCGGTGTGGATGTCGCGTGGGCATTCACATAGTTAATGTCGCTAGCACTCAGGCTGGCCATCTTGAGCGCAGCTCGTACCGCCCGCGCCGCGCCTGAACCGTCGGCAGGCCCAGAGGTAATATGGTGTGCATCTGCACTGGTACCGTAGCCGCTGATTTTCACCAGGGGTTTGGCTCCGCGACTCAGAGCATGTTCAAGGCTTTCTATCACCATCAAGCCCGCGCCCTCGCCCATCACGAAACCATCTCGATTCTGATCAAAAGGACGCGATGCTTTGGTCGGCTCATCATTGTTAGTGGACAAGGCCTTCAGCGCATTAAAGCCCGCCATAGACAGCGGGTCGACACAGGCTTCGGCACCACCTACCAGGGCGATCTGAGCCTCACCACTACGAATCATTCTCAGGCCGTCACCGATAGCCTGTATGCCCGCTGCACAAGCAGTCACTGGCGCGCCCAGAGGGCCTTTAAAGCCGTATTTAATCGACACATTGCCCGACGCCATATTCGCCAGAAACGCGGGCACCACAAAGGGTGAAATACGCTTATAGCCCCGCTCCATCAAAGTATTTTGAGCCTGGGTAATCGTGGGGAAACCACCAATACCGCTGGCAACGATGGTCGCCGTCGAAGCCTGCTCAGATTCTTCCGTCGGAAACCACCCTGCCTGCAGTAG
>CALLDA010000148.1 GCA_937998635.1 uncultured Pseudomonadales bacterium | reverse complement strand
ATCTTGCCGAAATTAAGCCCACGACCACCGGAAGCCGTAGGGCTGTCCATGATATACAAAAGCCACTCATCAATCCGAAAAGGTCGATGAAACCACATAGCATGATCGAGACTCGCAGATTGCATATTGCCCCGCACAAATTGCTTACCATGAGGTCTTAACGCAGTACCCATCAAATAAAAGTCCGAACTGTAAGCCAGAATCGCCTGATGCAAAGCCAGGGGCGCCTGCACCGCGTTCATAGCCCGCATCCAGAACATCTGCTCTGGTGGGTGGCTGTCCGCCGACCAGAGTTCCTCTGGCTGCACGGGCCGCATTTCCACCGGTCTGTCCCGGACAAAAAATTCGCGCTGATCCTCGGGCAGCATATCCGCACGAGCGACACGAAAGGCCTGTTCTGACGATAACTTTTCGGGCGGCGGGACTTCGGGCATATCGCACTGATGAGCCAGGCCCTCCTCAGCTCGCTGAAAAGACATTGAAGCATTGAAAATTGCTTTGCCATGCTGGATCGCCACCACCCGGCGGGTGGTAAAACTGCCACCATCGCGGATCAAGTCCACGTCATACACGATGGGGGAAGCCTTATCTCCGGGCCGCAAAAAATAGCCGTGAAAGGAATGTATCTCCCTGTCTTCGACCGTGGCTGACGCAGCGGCCATGGCCTGGCCCAGCACCTGGCCACCAAAAACATTCGGTGAGCCGATATCCTGATTGAAACCACGAAACAAATTGGCTTCGAGGCGCTCTAAGGTGAGCAATGTAATAAGTTCGTCAATGGTCATTGATAGTCTATAGTTAGCAATTAAGCGTTCTTAAATAAGAGCCCGCAAGTCGAAGTAAAAACCGTTAAATAACAACAAAAGTGATGCGGAGATTTGAATAATGACATCAGCTGAAATGCCTTATCAGAAGAAAAGTGTTGCCGTTAATGGTTACAACATGAGCTATGTGGAAGTCGGCAGCGGTGATCCCATCGTCTTTCTCCACGGTAATCCGACCTCATCCTACCTGTGGCGCAACATCATACCGTATTGCGAAAACCTGGGCCGCTGCATTGCTCCGGATTTAATCGGCATGGGCGATTCAGACAAGCTGTCACCGTCCGGACCCGATCGCTATCGCTTCGTTGAACACCGGGAGTTTCTCGACGGGCTCTTGGCCGCATTGGGCGTCAAACAAAATGTCACCCTGGTCATTCATGACTGGGGCTCGGCACTGGGCTTTGACTGGGCCAACCGTCACCGAGATGCGATCAGCGGTATCGCCTATATGGAGGCTGTCGTTCGCCCCGTCACCTGGGAGGAGTGGCCGAAAGCAGTCACGCCTGTGTTCCAGGGCTTCCGCTCCCCGGCGGGAGAGGAAATGGTGCTCGAAAACAACGTGTTTATCGAACAGGTTCTACCCGGTGCCATCATCCGCAAATTATCGGATGAAGAAATGAACCGCTATCGTGCACCCTTTACCCAACCCGGCGAAGATCGCCGCCCGACTCTAAGCTGGCCAAGACAAATCCCCATCGATGGTGAACCTGAAGATGTGGTGGCAATCGTCGAGGATTACGGTCAGTGGTTGAGCCAGGGTAATCTGCCCAAACTGTTTATCAATGCCGACCCCGGTGCCATCCTGCGCGGCAAAGCCAGAGAGTTTTGTCGCAGCTGGCCGAACCAGACCGAAGTGACCGTGTCGGGCACACACTTTATTCAAGAGGATTCGCCTGATGAGATTGGCCAGGCCCTCGCCGACTGGATCAGTAACACGCTGAAAAAATAATTTGATGTTTGTTGATATTTATAGTCGCCGCAAGAGCATCCAGCAAGGGCGATTCAGCTCCTAGAGATGTCCACCCGGCGGGTCATTACTGCTCAGACTTGTTTAACGTCAGAGCTTGCTGGTACAGCTTATTTTTTGAGCCACCGCTTATTTTCGCCGCAAGATTGGCCGCCTGTTTAACGGATAGCTCTTCGAGCAATATTGTTAACACTCGCTCCTGTTCGGTATCCTCATCACTCTGCACCGCCCCCTCGAAACCATGCACCAGCAACACTATTTCACCCTTTTTCTGATTGGCGTCACTGTCGATTCGATCGCGCAGCTGGGCCAGAGAGGCACTCAAAATCGTCTCATAGGTTTTCGTCAATTCACGCGCTAATACAGCTTGCCGGTCACCACCAAAGATCTCACAAAGGTCCCTTATTGTGTCCTGAATACGATGCGGGGCTTCGTAAAAAATCAAGGTGCGCGGCTCTTTAATAAGTAACTGTAAGGCTTTTTGTCGTTGTGTGGCCTTTGCAGGTAAAAAACCTTCAAAAACAAAACGGTCACTGGGCAAGCCCGCGACACTGAGCGCCGCCATCGCCGCACAGGGGCCAGGAACCGGGCTAACGGTACAGTCTAAATCGAGCGCTCTACGCACCAGGCGATAACCGGGATCTGAAATCAGTGGTGTACCGGCATCGCTAATCAGAGCGACACTGTCGCCTCGCTCAAGCACATCCAGCACCTGATCGACTTTACCAGCATCGCTGTGATCATGATAAGAGATCAGCCTGGTGGTGATATTAAACTGCCTCAGCAACTGGCTG
>CALLDA010000147.1 GCA_937998635.1 uncultured Pseudomonadales bacterium | reverse complement strand
GGGCATTCCTACCAAGAGCGAGCAGAGCGACTTTAACCTGGCGGTTTATGGTTTACACGGCGATGCGCCCCATGTTGTGCTCAGCGCGTTGTCGGTCGCTGACTGTCATTTTACCGCTGGCTGGGCCACGGAAATTGCCACCGAGCGCCAAACCCTGGTCATCGTGTTATCAGATCAGTTTCTGGGCCAGTCATCGCAGATTATGCCTCCGCTGGCCAACACGAGCTTTAGCGCCAGCGCTGCTCAACACCTGCAGGGCAACACAGGGGCAGATGAAACCCAGCGCTATTTCCGCTATCTGGATACCGACTCGGGTATATCACCCCTTGCCTTACCCGGTCAGCCGGGCGGCATGTTCACCGCAGATGGTCTGGAACACAATGCCGCAGCCGTGCCCTCACCCAAAGCGGCTGACCACGAAAAGCAATTAGCCAAACGCCTGCGCAAACTGGATAGTTTAGTTGAGTCCGAACACTCGTCCGAACAATGCGGGCAGGGCGCGATTCTAGTAATTTGCTGGGGATCTCTGTATCAGGTGGCCTTAGAGGCGCAGGATAAACTTCGGGAAAAGGGTATCGATATTATCGTGATGGGCATTCGTCTGTTATCACCGTTACCTTTTAAGAAAATCACCAGTGCTATGCGGCAGGCAACGCAAACCCTGGTGATAGAACAAAATCAGCAGGGCCAATTTGCCCACTACCTGCGATCATTTGATCAACAAGGCCCGGATTCCACACTGCCGGCTTTCAACCAGTACTGTCGCCCTGGCCCCACCCTGTTCACGCCTGAGGAGATTATCACTCAGGTGCAGGCGCTAATCCATGATCAAGCAGAAACAGAAGGAGGCTCCAGGCAGTGATGCTCGCTAAAGAATATAAATCTGGCGTTAAACCCATCTGGTGTCCAGGCTGCGGTCACTTCGCAGTACTCAATGCCATCACCAAAGCCTTTGCTGCCCTCGAACAAGCTCCAGAAAACGCGGTATTAGTTTCCGGTATTGGTTGCTCTTCGCGCTTACCCGCATACATCAACAGCTATGGTTTTCACGGCGTCCATGGTCGCGCATTACCGGTAGCGGCAGGCTTGAAGGTAGCTCGTCCGGATTTAAATGTGATTGCCATGGGCGGCGACGGCGACGGTTTCTCCATCGGCGGCAACCACTTTCTCCATGCCTGTCGACGTAACGTCGATATTGTCTATGTGGCGATGGATAACGAAGTCTATGGCATGACCAAAGGCCAGGCTTCGCCCACCACACCCGAACACTGGGAACACAGCAAGCTGACACCCCACGGCCCCGAAGTCAGACCCTTTCAGCCCTGCGCCATCGCCTTAGCCTCGGGCGCGAGTTTTATCGCACGCGGCTATTCTGGTGACCCCAATGGTTTAGCCCATATGCTGTTTGAAGCCGTCCAGCATCCGGGCTTTGCCTTTATCCAGGTTCTGAGTCAGTGCCCCACCTTTTGTCCTGAACAAGTGCAATGGAAGAAAACGGTTCATCTGGAAGATGCCTGCACCGATGACCCCGTTCAGGCAGCTGCCTTTTTGCACGGCGACGACGGTCTGGCGAAAGGCATTTTTTATCGCAAGCCAAGACCCACATGGCCTGTGCAACATCAAAGCACTGAGCCGGTTAACTTGCGCAAAGGTTTTGAGCTATGAACGCCAACGTTTATGAAAACAGCTCATCACTCTACAACGACAAGTGGGTATTTCTCGCTCACAGCGTAGCGCTGGAACAGGAAGCGGCCGAGCGCATGCATGAGCTTGCCGAAACCATGGCCGTGCATAATAACTACGAGCTACATGAACTATTAACAGCACTCGCCAGATACAGCGAAAGCCACGCCGCTGATATTAAGGCCTTATGCAAGGATGAAACTCTGCCGAACTTTAAGGCATGGGAATATTCCTGGCCCAACGATGAATCACCGGAAATCTTCTACTACGCGAAAGTGCATTATCTGATGACTGCGGAGGACGCCTTACAAACAGCACTGGAGGTCGAGCTAAGTGCCGAAGCCTTTTACAAGGATATTGCCCTTGGCACTGCGAACCCGGAGATAAAAGAGCTGGCGGGGGCATTTGCAAAGGAAGAGCAGGAGCATGCACAGGCTATAAGCGATCAGCTCAAGGCTATGAAAACGGCCTCTTACCCAGGTTCACTGAAAGCTCTGGATCAAACAGATTTTGACCCGCCCCATATGCCGGAATAACATTGATTTTTACTTAGACCAATTTGCCATCAGCCCTGCATTTTGAGACAAGCACTGATTAAGTCTATGCTCCTAAAACCATCACGCCGTCGATTTGTATCAGCGTTTTAACGCTGGAGCGTTCGATCATTTTAACGATGGAGGATTGAATGACCTCATCCTCCCTGGCGTCACCCTTGCTACGAAACGTCTCTACCTGGGTCTCGGCACCCTCTTCAAGGACAAACTGAATGGTCACTTCGCTGGCCAGCTCACTGTTCGCGCCATGATAGGCAATGGTCATTTCTGGGTAACCGTGGGAACCCATTTTTATTTTCTTGGCGATTCTCTTTCTTGCTTTATCTAAATTCATATCGACTACATTCTTTTATGAAAACGAAGGCCTGCTATCAATCATGAGTTTGTCTAAAGCTGTCTGCGCCTGCTTCGGATTATCGAGATCCCGTAGTTCTATCATCTCGCATTCATCGGCCACCATTTGTTGAACCGTCACAGGATAATGCTTGCAGTCATCGGGGCGGTCGTTATAAATATCGCAGGTGTATTTAATATGACCGGGCTTGTTCCGGCTGGATTTGTCTTGACTGGTTTTATCCTGGCCATTTTTATCGCTAGAAGGCACTTGCCGCAGCCATGGGCAACGCTCTAACTGCTTGCCGGTGTCAGGGCTTACCCAAATATTTCCTTCATCCACATACTCATAGATATTCGGCCGAAAGGTCTCCCAAAACTCGACCTCACTGGCCGATGCCGATAAGCCGCCGTTGCCATATTTTATGCAGCATTTTCCGCATTGGTTGCAGTCTTTCATTTTGTGCTTTGTTGCGCAGCTAAAGCCAACGGAAGCGGGATAATTTTAATTACTATGACCCTCCCCAAAACTTGACCTGACAGATGCCGTCCTAAATACAAACAATAACGGATAACTGTCAGGTCGAATCTAAATGACGACAGCTTAGGAAAGCTCCAGCCCCGGCATAAGGTCGCCTTCGCGGAAATGCTCCAATTTTTCGAAATAACTATTGGCACCCATCATGCCGCCATAGGGCTGGTTATGCCGGGCTCTAGGATCATGCTGGCCTTCCAGATTGTAGTAGCCCGGCGTACAGCCCGAACCGCCCTGAGGCCCGCGGGCTTGTGTGCCGACGACCTCGGCGGACCAGGCCTTTTCGGCTTCTTCGGTGGGGTCGGCCCGCGTGATCTTATGTTCCTCGAAGTATTTCACCAGATAGGCGATGTGCTTGGCGCCCTCATCGAGACCATCGGGGTAGTTGGCG
>CALLDA010000146.1 GCA_937998635.1 uncultured Pseudomonadales bacterium | reverse complement strand
CATGTCTATCCATCGGGCGCATCGTTTGGTGGTTATAAAAACTCCGGTATCGGTCGTGAGAATCATCACATGATGTTGAATAACTATCGCAATACTAAAAACGTGCTGGTGTCCTACAACAAAAACAAAATGGGCTTTTTCTAGCGATTTGTCAGGTAATTAGCCTTTCAGGTTTGGCCGTTCTTGGAGTGATGTGATGACAGACTCAGATACTGCTGTAAGTGAATATGTCGAGCGAGTCAGCATTACTCCGGCGGCGGCTGAGGTGATTGATCAACTCCGGGAAAAACACGGCGAACTGATGTTCCACCAGAGCGGCGGTTGTTGTGATGGCACCGCACCCATGTGTTTTGCCATCGACGACTTCAAAATCGGTGCCCGTGATGTTTGCCTGGGAGAAATCCACGGCTGCAAGTTTTACATGGGTGGTGATCAGTTTGAATATTATAAGAACTGTGAAACCATTGTTGACGTTGTGGCGGGGAGAGGTGCCAGTTTTTCTCTGGAGATTCCTTTAGGTCTACGGTTTTTAACCACTTCACGCCTGTTTGAAGATGCCGAGCTGGATCGGGTTCGACCTGTAGCCTTAGCTTGATTCGGTGTTTATACCTGAGTGATCAGGGCGTCGGTTTTTGCCGCAAGAATAAAATCTTTTTCCTGTAAGCCAGTTGATTTTCCGGTATGAGGTTCTTCTGGGCGGCTTTCTCCTGTGCGCCAAACTGAGCTGTGCCAAAACACGGTTACTTTCTTAAAAGCAGTAATAATAGTGGGATAGTGTTTGTATTGATCCGTCAGGGCACCAATATTGGCGGTAAATTGCAGAGCATCGGCATAATTATCAAAGTGGAATGTGCGTTGAATGCGCCGATCTTCCTGAGGCTGTTGTGACCGCCCGGAAATACGCCACTCGGGTAATTTCGCGAGCAGAGCTTGTTGTTCACGGCTGTTTAACATTTGCTCTGAGGGCAGTTTACTTATAGCCTCTGCTCCTGGAATTCTGGCTCCTGGAGCCCGGGCCCCCTGGAGTTTGTCGGCTAGTGATTTGTCTGTATGGGTAGGAGAGGCGGTCATGGAGATTCCTCGGTGAGATTTTTTAGAGACAATTTTCTGGTTTCGGCAAGCCCGCGATTTTACTCGCCACCCTGGCCGGGCTGGGTGGAAATAGCAGCATCAAATAAATACTCCGGCCTTTGTCTGCACCTAACCTGGATTTCACGTACTTGACCAGGGGCCGCATGGCTGGCGACAGCTCGAAGGTGGCGTGAAACTCACGTAAGAGCTCAATGATTTCCCAGTGCCGCTTATCCAGAGTGATATTCTCCTGCTCAGCAAGTACTTGAGCTACTGCCTGACTCCAGTCCTCAAGGCGGAGTAAATGGCCATCTTCATCAATGGCCAGGGGTTGAGTATTTACATCCAGTGTTGTCATGTTTAATGAGTCTAGTACCAGCTAAGGACTTTATCTGCCTCGCATACCAGGTCAACAAAATCACCGTCGCTAAGTAAGTTGAAAGGACAGTTGGCTGAGGTAGTTTGCAGGCCCCGGGCTTCTATGTCCGGTCGTAGGGCACAAAATTGGACACCTAAAGTCATTAATTGCGCTATGGCTTTATTAAGTGCTGACAGTGTCTCGGATGTTGCACAGTTTATTCCGTAGACGCCATCTTCAATCAAAACAATGCTGTCACCGGCAGATACTCGGTCGAGGCAATCAGCCAGACATTGACTGAGATAGGGGGATTTATTGACCGTATGTAAGGTCATCAGAAGCTCAAAATAACATCATGGTCGGCAATTACCTCTTTGACCTGAAGGGAATCGATGAGCTGAGTGAAATCGCCGAGCTCGGCAAGGTCGATACAACGTTTGCTGAGCGAATCTCGGTCAACGAGTACGGTGTCGATATCGTAAAGGGGCAGGGCCCCTAACATTGCGCTGTGGTTTTTACGGCCTATACCCTGAGGCTTCTGATGTTGGGCTAATTGCCAGACGCCTTCGTCAAGAAACAGCATGGCGACCTTAGCCCCAATAGCACCTGCAGCCAGAGCGGTTTCAAGAGACTCCCTGGCCAAAGCATTGCCATAGGGTGCTGTGCGGCAAACCAGCAAAATACGCCTGGTGTTGGGAGTGATGGGCGTGTTGGGCTTGTCCTGGTCAGAGCTATGCTGCGTCTGGTTTGAAGGGGGCAGAGCATCGTTCATGATGACGGCCCAAAGGTAATCAAGCGATCCGAATGCTGGGCGGCATCGATTAAGTCACCGAGTCCTGACAGTTCAAAGCCTGGCATCAAGTTGTTGCCAGGTTTTGCAAAACGTTTGGCTTCGGTTTCATTTAACACACCGCGTCGCAGGGCCGAGGCGATGCAGACCACGGCCTCAAGCTGGTACTGATCAATGAGTTGACGCCAACGCTGGGAAGGCTGGATTTCGTCCTGAGGAAGACTTAAGAGACTCGAAGCGTTATGCACACCATCGTGATAAAAGAATAAGCGATAGATATGGTGTTTTTTTTCGAGCACGGCCTGCGCAAAACGAAAAGCGGTTTCAGCGGCCTGATCGGTGTAAGGTGGGCCGAGAATGACAATGGTAAATTTCATCAGGTCAGTCAGTCGGGAGTAAGTCGGGACAGTGAATCAGTGATTGGGGAGCTGTTGATCGTGCTATCTTAACAAAACTCAGGGCCTAATTTCTTCTGCTCCGGGCTGTGGGTATAATCGAAGGCATCAACACCTATTAAGTAAGCGCGTATTAACTGGTGGCACATTTTTCCAGTCGCTTGTGCGGTGGGACTACGAAGGGACAAGTGTTGAATGTCGGGCCTAAGTAAAAGGATAGGTATTTTGGAATTAACAGATAATTCAAATGATCAGCAAGCTACCGCCCAGGAGCCTTTCGAGGTGCGCCTCAAAGCTCAGTTACTGACTTCAAATAATGTCAAAGAGATGGACTTTGGTCGTGCTGCCCGGGTTGCCAGAGATGCGGGCGGCGAAGAATCCCTGGTGTCCCTGCTGATCAGGTTGGGTATGGTGTCGGATCGAGCCATGGCCGAGGCGGTGGCTAAAGTGGAGTCCCTGCGCCTGATTGGTGCTGGGGACTATCCCGATGAAGCAGTTTGTAGCGATACCTTGCCACTGCGTTTTCTCAAAGAACA
>CALLDA010000145.1 GCA_937998635.1 uncultured Pseudomonadales bacterium | reverse complement strand
GGCCAGGTCGTTGAAAATATCCAGATCAGATTTACAGTCATTTTTTGGCTGTACCCCCTGGCGAACAATATTGACTCGGCGTTCGGTGTTGGTAAACGTGCCTTCTTTTTCGGCCCAGATCGCTGCGGGTAAATAAAGATGGGCGTATTGATTGCTTTCCATATCGGCGTAAGAATCCTGCACCACCAGAAATTCCAGTTTCTCTAGAGTTTTACGCATCCGTGCAGTGTTGGGCATGGAGGTCAGAGGATTGGTTGCCACCAGCCATAAACCTTTAATTTGTCCGGTCTCAATGGCGGGGAAAATATCGGTTTGGCACAGCCCGCGTTTTTTCGGGAAGAATTCGGGATCAACATTCCAGAATTTACCGATCTCATCGCGATGCTCGGCATTTTCCAACTGGCGATAACCGGGCAGGCCCGAACAGGATGACCACTCGCGAGTACCCATGGCATTGCACTGGCCGGTAATCGACAATGAGGTGCCACCGGGCTTGCCAATATTGCCGGTAATCAGACTCAGGTTATTCAGCCCAACGACTCCGTCGGAACCATGGGTGCTCTGGTTAATGCCCATGGTCCAGATATGCATGGCGGCGGGCGCTTTGGCGTAAAGCCGGGCAACGTGGCGAATAGTATCTTCGTCGATACCGCAGATTTTATAGGCTGTGGCGGGGTCGTAATTGGCGACCTCGGCTTTCAGCGCCTCCAGGCCGACGGTGTTTGCTTCTATATAAGCAGTGTCCTCAAGACCTTCATCGAAGATCACATGCATCATGGCGTTTTGCAGAACGATGTCGGTGCCCGGTTTAATAGGCAAATGAATATCGGCAAACTGGGCGATCATGGTGACGCGGGGATCGATAACAATCAGCGGGAATTTACGTTTCTCTAAGGCTTCTTTTAAGCGCCAGTAAATAATGGGGTGTTGTTCGGGCAGGTTTGAGCCCCAGGCCATCAAACATTCAGTGTGCTCAAAATCTTCGTAGCAACCGGGTGGGCCATCAGAGCCGAAGGAGCGTTTATAACCCGACACCGCCGAGGCCATGCACAGGGTGGTGTTGCCGTCGTAGTTATTCGTACCGATTAAACCGCGCGCTACTTTGCCCAGGGTATAAAATTCTTCGGTGAGTAATTGTCCGGTCGAGACGATGGCAAAGGCATCGTTACCGTAACTGCTTTGTATGCGTTTTATCTCCCCAGACATATGGTCGAGGGCGGTATCCCAGTTGGTCGCACTAAAATCCTCGCCAATATGTTTTCGCATCAGTGGCGTGTCGCCGCGGCCATCGGAATTAAACAGTTCGTGGCCGTACATGCCTTTTAAACAGAGTTTGCCGCGATTAACATCCGCGCCGCCCACACCTCGTGAGGCAACAGCCTGGCCCTCAACATTTTTGCCGACTTCAATGGCGCAGCCTGTAGAGCAATAACCGCAGGTGGAATAGGTCCAGTCGACGACTTTTTTGTCGGCTATTTTAATGGGGTTCTTGCGCTGACGACCAAATAACATTTAGCTAGTCTCCTATCAGCAAAGTGTTTTCGCTAACCAGAATCACCTCGCCGCCAACCCGCAGTTTGGTCGGTTTGTCAGCGTGATAGTCCATTTCGAGATGCAACAAACTGCGCCGAGTTTCGCTGGTGCCGCGATCAATGCTGAATGTATAGGTGCCTTCGCGGATATGCGCATGGTCGCCCAGGTAGCCCGCGAAGCAGGGCATGGCTGAACCGATGGGCGGGTCTTCGTTAGCGCCGATACCCGGCCCCAGTAGACGGCCATGGAAGTCAGTATCGTGTTGGTCAGTTTTGTTGGTGAAAATAAATATTTCCTGCGCGGCCATGGCCGGTGCGCTGGACTGACTCCAGGCATCAAGGCTAAAGCGGGCTTTTCGAACGGCTTGTTGAGACGTTAACGGTACGACCAAATAAGGTAAATCTATGGAGGCCAGGCGGGTGTGGAAGGTATGGGTGTCGATGTCTCTTTCATCGATGCACAGTAAACGCGCCAGTTCAGCTTCTGTGGGTGTGTAATTGTCGATGACTGGGTGAGCGCTGAGGGAAAACTGAACAAATAAGGGTGTGCCAGATTTTTGGCTGACATTAACGCTAATAGCACCGGTGTTTTGTTGGAATACGAGAGCTGTGTTGTCGCAGGACATGTCTATGAGCCCGGCTTCGAGCAATGCCCGGGCGGTTGCCAGAATGGGGTGTCCGGCGAAATCAATCTCTCCTTTGGGTGTGAAAATACGCAAACGAAATTGATTGTGCTGGCTTGAATCCTGGTTAACAAATACTGTTTCAGACAGATTTAATTCGCCCGCTATCAAAGCCATCTGCTGATCTGAAAAACCTTCAGCCTTTGGAAATACAGCAATTTGTGCACCCTGAAAAACCTGATTGGTAAAGACATCTGCTGTGTAATAGCTGTGTTTAGTCATCAGACTTCTCCCGCTGATGCTACAGGTGTTACGCAGATGAATACGCGTCCCTCTTCGATTTTAGTCGGGTAGGTGGTCACTGCAACGGTGTCGTCCTCAAAGCACTTACCGGTGCTGAGGCTAAAGTGCTCTTTGTGAACGGGCGAGGCGACAGCCAGCTCGTCGCCTATGCTGCACAGAATGCCACGAGCCAACACGTTTGCCTCGCTAAAGGGATCGAAATTGCTGATCGCATACACGTAATCAGAGTCCTCTGGCAGGAACAGCGCAATTTGCGTTTCTTCCGGCGTGTTCTCATCGATGAGGGCCGCGACACCTGCGTCGTAAGGTAAATCAGTCAGTGAACACAGATCTATCCAGCTTGCCTTAGCATTTTTTGTATCGATGGTGGCGTCCATATCATTCGTTCGCTTACTCAAATCGGTCATGCGGATACCCGCTCTTCGTTAGCTAGTTCGTGTTTGGTCGCCGGACGAATCTGGCCACGCTCTTCAACAAAGACAATGTTGCTGTCGCCCTTATTGCTGTTCACGAAGGGACGGAACATAAGCAGTTTTTCCTCGTCTTCAAGGGTGGTTTTCCACTCGCACTGGTAGGTGTCTATCACCTCGGCCATCTCGGCTTCGAGTTGTGCGCAGATGCCCAGGGAATCTTCTATTACGACCTCTCGTAAGTAATCGAGACCGCCGTCCATATTGTCCATCCAGGTTGAGGTGCGTTGCAGACGATCGGCTGTGCGAACGTAAAACATCAGGAAGCGATCGATATATTTGATCAGGGTTGCAGTGTCGAGGTCAGTGGCAAAAAGATCGGCGTGGCGGGGTCGCATACCACCGTTGCCACAAACATATAAGTTCCAGCCGGTCTCGGTGGCGATAATGCCGAAGTCCTTGCTCTGAGCCTCAGCGCATTCGCGGGTGCAACCCGAGACCGCAGATTTAAGCTTGTGCGGAGAGCGTAGACCCTTGTAGCGATTCTCGACTTCGAGAGCCAAAGCGACACTGTCATTCTGGCCGTAACGGCACCAGGTGCTACCGACACAGCTTTTCACGGTACGCAGGGCTTTGCCGTAGGCGTGGCCAGTTTCAAATCCGGCATCGATGAGTTCTTTCCAGATTTCGGGTAATTGTTCGAGGCGCGCGCCAAACAGGTCTATGCGCTGGCCGCCGGTAATTTTTGAATAGAGATTGTATTTTTTGGCCACCTCACCGAGGACGATAAGTTTATCCGGCGTGATTTCACCGCCCGCGATTCTCGGCACAATGGAGTAGGTGCCATTCTTTTGCATATTGCCCAGGTAACGGTCGTTGGTGTCCTGCAAGCCCGCATGCTTTGGCTCCAGCACGTAGTCATTCCAGCAGGACGCCAGGATTGAGGCGACGGCGGGTTTACAGATTTCGCAGCCTCGGCCACTGCCGTGTTTTGCCAATAAGTCATAGTAGGTTTTAATTTCTTCGACGCGAACCAGATTGTATAAATCCTGGCGGGTGTAGGGGAAGTGTTCGCAGATGTCGGTGTTGACCTCAAGGCCCATATTTTCCAGCTCGGCATTTAACACCTGGCCGACCAGGATATTACAGCCGCCGCAACTGGTACCGGCTTTGGTGCAGGTTTTAAGGTCGCCTAACAGTGTTGCGCCATCAGAAATCGCCTGGCAGAGATCACCTTTGGTAACATCGTTGCAGGAGCAAATTTGCGCAGAGTCGGGCAGGGCAGTCACGCCAAGCCCGGTAACACCACTGCCATCTCGCTGGGGCAGAATCAGGGCATCGGGATATTCTGGCAGGGGAATGTCGTTCAGCATGAGTTGTAAAAGGTTTCCGTAGTCGGTGGCATCACCCACCAGCACGGCACCGAGTAAACGGTTGTTGTCTTCGTTAACGACGATCTTTTTATAGACCTCATCGGTGCCGTCTATATAAGTGTATTCCCGTGACCTGGGGGTATTGCTGTGGGCATCACCGATGCTGGCCACGTCAACGCCCATGAGCTTGAGCTTGGTGCTCATATCTGCGCCGGTAAAGGTGTTGTTACTGGCTGTGTTGTTGCCGGTAGAGTCGGTTTGAGCGGCGATAATATGCTCGGCGGTGACCTGAGCCATTTTGTAGCCCGGTGCCACCAGGCCATACATACGACCACCAGACAGGGCGCATTCACCGATGGCGTAAATATCCGGGTCAGAAGTCTGACAGTAATCGTTAACGACGATG
>CALLDA010000144.1 GCA_937998635.1 uncultured Pseudomonadales bacterium | reverse complement strand
TTTATAATTACCATTCAGGTCGGATATTACTGGATGACCGAGAAGTGACCGACTACTCCCTGCTTAGTTTGCGCAGGCAAATCGCCCTGGTGAGCCAGCAGGTGACACTGTTTAACGATACGGTCTATAACAACATCGCTTATGGAGAATTATCAGCCCATGGTCCAGAGGCAGTACGAGAGGCTGCGCGAATGGCTTATGCGCTGGATTTTATCGAGGCTTTACCCGATGGCTTTGACACCGTGATCGGCGATGATGGTGTGATGTTATCCGGTGGTCAACGGCAACGCCTGGCAATAGCGCGGGCCTTATTAAAAGACGCACCTATTCTGATTCTGGATGAAGCAACATCGGCACTGGATACCGAGTCCGAGCGCAATATTCAGGCGGCCTTTGATGCGGCTATGAAGGGTCGTACTACCTTTGTTATCGCGCACAGACTCAGCACGGTCGAAAATGCCGATAAAATATTAGTCATAGAAGATGGGCAAATTATAGAACAGGGTAGTCATGCTGATTTGCTCGCGGCTACAGGACGATACTCGACACTCTATCGCCAACAATTGGCTGACGACGACGCCTAAGTGGCGTTTAAGCTTTATGAATAGCCTCGAAAGGGCCGGGTATAGAAAGCCCAGCTGGTCTCAGGTTTTACTGCCTGGAGCCTACTTGTTCCAGACGGTGGCAAGCCTACGCAAACGAATCTTGCAAAAGCGCTATCAGGGTAAAGCCTGGCGCGTACCGCTTATTGTGATCGGCAATATCAACGTCGGTGGCACTGGTAAGACTCCGTTGATTATCGCATTGACCCAGCAACTGGCGGTAAGGGGTATTAAGGTGGGCATCGTTAGCCGGGGTTACGGTGGCAATGCTGGGCCAGGCCCCATGTCGGTAAGCGCTGAGAGTGCCGTTGAACAATGTGGTGACGAGGCCCTGCTGATAGCCCGACGCACGAATTGTCCGGTGGTGGTGTGTGCGGATCGACGCGCAGCGGTAGAGCATCTGCTTGAACAAAATGCGCTGGATGTCATCCTCAGCGACGATGGTTTGCAACATTACCGTATGCATAGAGATTTAGAGATTGTGGTGATCGACCGGCAGCGCGGCCTGGGTAATGGTCATTGTCTCCCGGCGGGGCCATTGCGGGAATCCCCCGCCCGGCTCAATAGTGTCGATGGTATTGTGATCAATGGCGCGGAGCCTGATCAAGCGGCGGACTCGCTAGTGAAAACCTTCCCGTCGAGTGCCCTCGACTATGGGCTTCCAGCTCAGGTGCCGATTTTCTCAATGAGTCTTGAAGCGAGTCATTTTATTAATCTCAGCTCGGGGGAGAAGGTCAGTGCGAAGCAATGGTCTCAAGAGGCTTCGTTTAAAGGGCAGAGTGCTCAGGGACAGTCCGTACATGCAGTGGCCGGCATCGGCAACCCGGAGCGTTTCCGCGATACCCTGATCGCTTTGGGTTTGCAGCCGCAATTACATAGCTTTCCTGATCATCACGTCTTTACCGCCGGTGATTTGAATTTCGACGATGATCGGCCTCTTGTTATGACAGCAAAAGATGCGGTCAAATGCGAGTCTCTGAATAACAGAAACTATTGGTATCTAGATGTTGAGGCGCTCCTGCCTCCTGAGCTAGTCCAGCTTATTGAAGACAGGTTTACTGTTAATATTGATAGCAATAATTTGGTTTAGAAAATCACCATAACTAATTGAAATTATGACTTATACAGTAGTTATTCCGGCGCGATATGCGTCGAGCCGCCTACCTGCTAAACCATTGCGAGAGATAGCCGGACAGATGCTGGTAGAGCGCGTTTACCGCCAGGCTTGCTTGAGTAAGGCAGCGCGTGTGCTGGTAGCAACAGATGATGAGCGCATCGTGTCCGCCGTCAAAGCTTTTGGGGGTTAGGTGGTTCTGACCTCTGCTGAGCACGCTTCTGGTACCGACCGGCTCGCTGAAGTAGCCACGCAGCTCGCCCTTGATGATGACGAAATTGTCGTTAATGTCCAGGGTGATGAACCTTTAATACCCCCGGCCGTGATCGACCAGGTGGCAGCTAATCTGGCGGCTAATCCCTCTGCAGGTGTTGCGACTTTGAGCGAGCCAGTCACATCCGTAGAAATCCTTCTCGACCCCAATGTGGTTAAAGTGGTGACTGATACAAACCACTGGGCCCTGTATTTTAGCCGAGCGCCGATTCCATGGCCGCGGGACCATTTTGCTCAGTCGCAAGCATCCTTGCCGGAGAGCTATGCTTATCGCCGCCATATTGGTCTATATGCCTATCGTGCTGCTTTGTTGCACAAATTTGTTAGTTGGCCGATGGCTGACCTGGAGCAAAGCGAGGCCCTGGAGCAGCTGCGGTTTCTGTATCAGGGCGTGAACATTCATGTCGCCGATGCCCTTGAAAGCGTCCCGCCGGGGGTCGATACCGAAGCTGATCTCCAGGCAGTGCTTAAGCTGGTAGAGCATTCGGACGCTCAATGAAGAAGTCCGTCAGCATTTTATTTGTTTGCCTCGGCAATATTTGCCGCTCTCCGACCGCCCACGGCGTATTTGAAGCTATGGTTAAGGCGGAAGGTCTGTCTGATCTGATCAGTGTTGACTCAGCCGGTACCGGTGACTGGCACCTTGGTCGCGGGCCAGATCAACGTGCGATACGTGCAGCCCGTAGCCGGGGTTACGATCTCCAGCATCTGCGCGCTCGACAGGTGTGTGCCGAAGATTTTGCCCGGTTTGATTATATTCTGGCCATGGATCTTGCCAATTTATCGAACCTTCAAGGCATGGTTCCTGCAGACTTTGCGGGACAACTCAGCTTATTCCTCGATTACAGCGATTTACCCAGGTCCAGCGAAGTTCCAGATCCTTATAGCGGTGGAATGGACGCTTTTGAACAGGTGCTGGAGATGATAGAAGCCGCATCCCAGGGCCTGATCTGCGCTATTAAAGATAGATCGATTGCGCACAAACAGTCGACATAAACCTGGGATTCGAAACCATAATGTCTGACAAAAGCCGATGAATCCTGAGCTGGATATTATCGAAAATCACCCCTTAGACGCCCTTAACACCATGGCTTTGCCAGCTCGGGCTGAATATTTTTGTCGGGTAAATAATTGTGCAGATATTCAGCAGGCGCTAGCATTTGCCCGCCAGCGACAATTAGCTATCAGTGTGCTGGGTGCTGGCAGCAATATTATTCTGGCTGGAAACTTGAGTGGCCTGGTTATTCAGGTAGCGCTGGTAGGTATCAGCACTGAGGCCAAAGACAAGGATACCGTTCTAATAAGCGCGGCGGCAGGGGAGGTGTGGCATGACCTGGTGCTGAATATGGTGGAGCAAGGTTATTACGGTATCGAAAATCTCTCGCTCATCCCCGGCCTGGTGGGTGCAGCACCGGTACAAAATATCGGCGCCTATGGGGTCGAGTTAAGTGATTGCTTCGTTTCTCTGGAGGCCATTTCCATAGCCACCGGTGAAGCGACACACTTTTCGGCACGAGATTGCCAGTTTGCTTACCGCCATAGTGTTTTCAAGACTGAACATAGGGATGCTTATATCATTACCTCCGTTACGCTGGCCTTGCATCGCCAGGCTAAGGTCAACATTCGTTATCCGGCTTTACGGGCAGCGCTGGACGATCAGCTTGCGATCACACCCCAATTAATCAGTGAAACCGTTTGTCGTATTCGCCGCGAGAAACTTCCCGACCCGGCCATTGAGCCGAATGTGGGTAGCTTTTTTAAGAATCCAGTCATCAGTCAAACCCAGGCTAAACAATTGACCGAGCAATATCCGGATCTGGTAACCTATGTGCAAAATGATGATCGGGTAAAAATTCCCGCCGCCTGGCTGATCGACAAGGCCGGCTGGAAGGGAGTTCATCGCGACAATTGTGGGGTTCATCCACAACATGCGCTGGTTTTAACTCAATTTGGAAACGCTACGGGTGGCGAAATTCTGGCCTTAGCTAAGCACATTAGTATCGACATTAAACAGTGCTTTGGCATCGATCTGGAAATGGAGCCTCGAGTGTTAGGTGGCTAATGACAGTTTTTCTGAGGCAAATCATAGTGATGCCTGTCACTCAATGACAGGCTCAAAAAGGTAATCAGTTAGGAGAGGCGGCGGTGCACAAAGTATTGGTGGTGGACGATCACGAGCTGATCCGAATGGGCCTGTGCGGTTTGATCGAATCCGTTACAAGTGTCACCGTGGTGGGCGAGTGCAGGAGTGGAGAAGAGGCCCTGAATGCAGTGCGAGAGCTAGAACCCGATATCGTATTTATGGATATCCGTATGCCCGGTATTGGCGGACTAGAAGCGACGCGGCGTTTAATGATCGCCCACCCCGACCTGAAGGTGATTGTTATCACTGCTATGAGCGATGACATCTATCCGCGACAATTATTAAAGGCTGGTGCTGCAGGCTATATTACGAAAAATGCCGATCAGCACGAAATTCAGGATGCATTGACGACGGTTATGGATGAGCGGGTTTACGTCAGTCCGGAAATTGCGCAGTTGATGGTGGTTAAGGGTTTAAGTGCCGGGCAGGAACAGTCGCCATTAGCGACCTTGTCTCAGCGCGAACTACAAATCGCCCAGATGATCACTAACGGCCACCGAGCTAACGACATTGCAGGGGTGCTTAATATTAGCCCCAAGACGATCAATACCTATAAATACCGTATATTTGAAAAACTCAGTGTGAGCAATGATGTCGAACTGACCCTGGCTGCGGTCAAGTTTGGCCTGGTAGACCCTGGCGAGATTATCTAATTGCCCAGGATTTAGATAACCCAAATACGTTGCCAGACAACGCTAAACCATGCCCTTCGATGCAAAAGTATTCTTAAAAAATCTGACCCCCCGGCCCGGCATCTATCAGATGCTGGATGGGGAGGGGGCCGTGCTCTACGTAGGCAAAGCTAAGAACCTTCGCAAGCGTGTCGCCAGTTATTTTCGTAGCAGTGGTCTCGCGCCTAAGACAGCCGCGTTGGTTAAGCGTATAGCCAATGTCGATGTTACCGTTACCGAGACAGAGCTTGAAGCCTTGCTACTTGAGCAAAACCTTATCAAGCAGCTGCGCCCACCCTTTAATATATTGCTTCGGGACGACAAGTCCTATCCCTATATATTTTTTGCCACCAACGATCCCTGGCCGCGGATCACCTTCCATCGCGGTACAAAACGTAAAAAGGGCAGTTATTACGGGCCATTTCCCAGCGTTCACGCGGTGAGAGAAAGCATGAGTTTTTTGCAAAAAACTTTTCGCGTCCGTCAATGTGAAGACAGTTTCTTTAAAAACCGTTCTCGACCCTGTCTGCAATATCAGATTGAACGTTGCAATGCGCCCTGTGTCGGTTTGATCTCCGAAGAAAATTATCAGCGCGATGTACGACACACCCGCATGTTTCTTGAAGGTAAAAACCAGCCTTTAATGAAAGAGCTGGAAGCGGTCATGGACAAAGCCAGTGCCAATCTGGACTTTGAAGAAGCAGCGCTGATCCGAGATCAAATTATTGCTATGCGCCAGGTTCAGGCAGAGCAGGTTATCGAATCTGGCAATGGCAATCTTGATGTGATTGCCGGTGCTATGGAAGGTGACGATGCTTGCGTACACCTGCTTTATATTCGTCATGGCCGAATTCTGGGTAGCCGTAGTTTCTATCCCAAAGTACCCCTGGCGACGAGTCTAGAAGACATTATCGCCGAGTTTATTCCTCGCAATTATCTTAAGGGCAATATCGTCACGGATGTGCCCAAAGAAATTGCTGTTGGGGTCGACCTTGCCGAAAAGCCATTGCTTGAAGAGGCCTTAACGGTGGCCGCGCAACGCAAAGTCCTGATCAAAAATGTCAGCCGTGGCACCCGCAAGAAATGGCTGGAACTGGCTAGCCGCACCGCAGAACAAAATCTCAGCGGCAGATTAGCCGCCTCAGCCAGCACCCTGAAGCGCTACGAAAAGCTTCAGCAGACGCTGGGCCTGGCAGAAATGCCTGAGCGCATGGAATGTTTTGATATAAGCCACAGTAGTGGTGAAGCAACCGTTGCCTCCTGTGTCGTGTTTAATCGAGAAGGCCCGCTAAAATCTGACTACCGGCGTTTCAATATTGAAGGCATCACCGGTGGTGATGACTATGCCGCTATGGAGCAAGCCCTCAAACGACGCTACAAGCGGCTGCAAAAAGGCGAGGGCAAGCTACCCGATATCCTGTTTATTGATGGGGGTAAAGGTCAGCTCCGTATTGCTCAGCGAGTGCTGGAAGAGCTGGGCGTTATCGGCGTCAACCTGGTCGGGGTGGCCAAAGGCACTAGCCGTAAAGCCGGTCTTGAAAGCCTGCTGCTGACCACAGCAGACGGTGAGCAGGAGATCATTCCTGAGCAGGTCGGGTTATTGTTGATTCAGCAAATCCGCGATGAAGCCCACCGTTTTGCCATTACTGGGCATCGACAACGGCGAGATCGAAAGCGGCGCACCTCAGCCCTCGAAGGAGTTGCCGGGGTCGGGCCAAAACGCCGCAGGGAGCTGCTGCGTTACTTTGGTGGCGTGGCGGCCATGGAAAAAGCCAGTACGGCAGATCTTATGAAAGTGCCATCGATTAACAGAAAAGTGGCTGAAGCTATTTACAGCTCGTTTCACAAGGGGTAGTTTGGCCGCTGAAATTTTGCAGGCCATAACATTACCAACTCAAGTATGTTTAATTTACCTAATCAGCTGACGATACTGCGGGTAGTGTTTATCCCGCTTTTAGTGATCGTGTTTTATTTGCCCTGGGAATGGCACTACCTCGCCAGTGGCGCGATATTCGGTATCGCTGCGCTTACCGATCTGCTTGACGGCTACCTGGCCCGTCGATTAGGCCAGGAAACCCCCTTTGGTGCGTTTCTTGACCCCGTAGCAGATAAGCTTATCGTCGCCGTCGCATTAGTGTTATTACTAGAACAAAATGCCTCAGCCCTGTTTGCGATTCCTGCTATGGTTATTATTGGCCGCGAGATTGTTGTTTCCGCCTTACGTGAATGGATGGCCGAACTGGGTAGTCGAACCAGCGTTGCCGTATCGCAAATGGGTAAATTCAAAACCATTATGCAAATGGTATCTATCGTGATACTGCTGATGTTTAACCCAGATACCTTCCCCTGGTTCCAGTGGCTAGGCCTGGTGTTGCTGTATGTCGCAGCGGTTTTGACCCTATGGTCGATGGTGATTTACCTAAAAGCAGCCTGGCCCGAGTTTATTCGCACCAGTGAATCTGAGGAATCAAATTAGTTGGCGTTGGCTCGCGAAACAGTACTCGCAAACCTGTTATTTAGTAACTTCCTCCGGTACAATTCCGCGTCTTTTGAGGCTCCAGGACTAAGGCGAACGACTCGCTGTGTATGTGCGAAGCTGGGTCGGGAATTGCTCGGCACGTAGCTTGTTGCAAAGCTCAAATGGTTAGCGTTAACCCGACCTTGTCGGAGCTCACAAAGAGTAATGTTGAATGTATAGGCGCGGTGGCAGAGTGGTCATGCAGCGGACTGCAACTCCGTGTACGCCGGTTCGATTCCGACCCGCGCCTCCATTTCAAGCTTAGTTAGGAAGTACTACTTAGCCCGGATGACGAAATGGGTAGAAGACGTGCAGGAAGCACGAGTGTCGCGGAAGACACGGCGTCGAGAGCGACCGCAAGGACCAGCGCAGCGCGCTGGCAGCTACGATAAAAAACTGTAATTTGTACATTGAGACGTTCTGCCCGGATGGCGAAATTGGTAGACGCAAGGGACTTAAAATCCCTCGGTAGAAATACCGTGCCGGTTCGATTCCGGCTCCGGGCACCAATAAAATCAATCGATTAAACGCATATTATTTTAATTTCACAGCCGTACTGAACCACTTTTATCTATATATAGGCGCAGTGTAGAAGCTGTGTGATAAGGAATGACTGCGGGAATTCTCCAGCGTTGAGGCCTTAACTACAGACGAGAGTAGGCTGTATCAAGGTCCGACATGAAAGGGTGATCATTCTCAATCAATATCGGTTCGTCCAGGTAGTTTCCTGGAGAATACTTCAGCTCCAGTTGAACCGATATAACTTTTCTCTTCCTCCCGTTACTAACACCCTGGGCATACGCCGCGTGAAACTGGTCGAGATACTCAATAGCGTGTTCCGGTCGCCTGCCCCGACTGGCTAGGTGGCTGTTTTCCTGAATAGCCAGCGTAGCCCCAGTCCGATGGCGAGACTGCTAAACAGAACAAGCCCTGCCATTTCAACATAGAATCGTTCATAGTCCTCAATGTACGCTATCCCCATCAATACCGCGCCGGATACACCGGCCCAAATACCGCCCCAGCGAAGTACGGACCTACATCGATCACTTCTTTGACCTGGCCAAAGCATCGCTACCGCACTTAAGCCCCACAGCAAACTCAACGATATGAGATAACTTAGCCATGTAGCGCGCCCTACTACCATTAGGAAAGGATCGGAGTCGTCGCTGTCGAAGTGGAGATAGGCACCGAATAACAGTACATAGGAGCCTACGACAAATAGGCCGAATAGAAAAAGACCTAATGTCACGCGAACGACGACCACTTTGATATGCCACCTAACGCCAAACTCTACTACGGAGGCGCGACAGCGCCGGAGTCAGCAAGAGTTTCTTAAGCATGCCCTTCATGAGCGGCCACGCTTACGCTCGGACTTAGCCCACAGCACAGTAAAGAGCACCACA
Organism: uncultured Pseudomonadales bacterium; assembly: GCA_937998635.1. Taxonomy (GTDB): domain Bacteria; phylum Pseudomonadota; class Gammaproteobacteria; order Pseudomonadales; family Porticoccaceae; genus HB2-32-21. The sequence continues at coordinate 2,071 of CALLDA010000144.1, read as the reverse complement.
CTCAACGTGTACATTGCCAGGTAGCACCACTCAGCAGGGCCCGAGTGACCATAAGATTCAATATTCGTGGTGTCCTCAAACCATTTCCAAAAAGGATTTGTCATAAATGTGGCCGCCACTGCAATTGGAAAAGCCAACAAAAGAAGAAGAATCGCCTTGAGCGAACCTATTATTCTCTCAAAGAGAGTCATGGGTTATGTACGACCACTTAACGCAGAGCTAAGCGGCCGCCGCAGTTTGACGGTCCGATTTTGAGCGCTTTGTTATGCATTGACTCTGTCGCCATGACTCTTTGGCTGAGAGATAACCAAGAAGCGTAAGTTTACTGCGCCATTATTCATTAACTGGTGTGGTTTTTTAGCTGGAACGTGGATGCTACTATCAGCATGAATTTCGAATACAGTACCCGAAATTTCTATGTGGGCCACACCCGACAGAACATAAAAAAACTGCTGAGATTCATTGTGGTAATGCCTTTCCTCTTTTTCGTTTGGCGGCACATTTTCTTCGATAATACTTAGATCTTCAGATTTATGTAAATGCCAACCATCTGAGTCATTACCCCACTTGTAGTGTTCTGAATTTTCTATATTTACTATCTTCATAGTTTAAGGTGCATAACAGTGAATTATAAAGACGTTGGCACTATATCACTTTGGCACGCTATCACAGGGCGCGCAGCGCTACAGTCTCGATAATATGTTTTAACAACAGGAAGTTACTTGGTTTATGATATTTCATGAGCTGACATAGAGTGCCATCCGTTGCTTTTTTTATGTTTTTTTCTTGCCACTTATCATATTCGGGTATCTTTAAAAATCAAAGAGTTACAGATTATTTTCCCGTGATATAGAGCCAGTGGCTTCTGATCTCAGAGTTATTGGGTCATCTTGGTGTTTCTACCACCGAAATTTATACCCATGTCGTTAATCGGGGTGGTAAAGGCGTGCTGAGTCCCGCTGATAGCTTGCCGGTTTAATGTTTTGAACAGTCTTGCGCGCAGTTATTAACAGAACTCCGGACTAAGTCCCGTTCACCAAATCAGCTGACTTACCAAGGCTTCGTAGCAAGCTAATACCCGACACAGCTTAGCGCGATTCACCCTGATCCGAATCAGCCTATTATCAGGCACCTTCAAACTCAGGCTTTTGCTTGTCTTTAAATGCGGCAATGCCACCCAGGCCATCTTTAGTCTCGGCCATCCCAAGAATGGCTTTTTCTTCGGCCTCTAGTTGTTGGCCGAAACTATTATCAAAGCTTTCTAGTAGTAGTCGGCGCGTCGTTCCATAGGCGAGGGTAGGGCCCTGAGCTAGCTGTTCGGCCAGTTGTTGTGTGACGGTGGCAAGATTATTGGGGTCTGCTGTTTGATTAACCAGGCCCCATTCAGAGGCTTCTTCTGCACTTAAGCGACGATTCGTCACCATCATTTCCTCAGCGCGACGCAGACCGATCTGCCTGGGCAGGAAATACGTCGCACTACCATCGGGGCTCATGCCTATGCCAGTGTAGGCCATCATAAAGCTGGCCTTTTTGCTGGCGATAACAAAGCTGCATGAAGAGAGTAGTGACAAGCCTGCGCCCGCAGCAACGCCCTGTACGCTGGCAATGACTGGCGCATTCATGGTGGAGAGGGTGACGACGGCGGGGTGAAAGGAGTCGAGCAATTTACGCAGGGTGGCGGGCAGGTCTTTACCCGCAGCGGCGAAGGTCAGCACATCGCCACCAGCACAGAATATTTTGCCTTCGGCATCAAGTATCACGGCTCGGACTGAGGCATCGTCCCGACAGATATTGGCGACTTCATTGAGTTCTTCACCCATATCAAAATTGAGTGCATTGGCGGCTTCAGGTCTTGCCAGTGTGATTCGAGCAATAGCACCTTCGCGTTGAAATTTGATGGTTTTGTAGGCCACGGCGATCCCCTTTTAATATTGATTAGTGGCGGCCATGGTACGCATTGCCTTGCGTTGTATCCAGTAAGAGCACGCGCCAGGCCAATAGGAATCGTTATCCCCTGGTTAAGATTACTAGCCGATGAATATGCTGGATAAGCGCCGCTACACTTCATTAC
>CALLDA010000143.1 GCA_937998635.1 uncultured Pseudomonadales bacterium | reverse complement strand
GACATTCGTACCCCGTTGGTATAATTTTGATCTGTTTCGCCGAACAGATCATTCTCAAAATAGATATTCAAGGTCCAGGGGTTATCGTCCGCCCAGCTATTTGCGACCGGCAGGCCTAGCGCCAGGCTCAGTACCAGACCTCGCACCAGGCCCCGCACTACAGCAGGCACTGGGCAACATCGCAGGGTTGTTAAGGTAAACACAGTTGGCATCCAATCCTCGGGAGCGAGATTATCCTCTGACAGATGGGACAAGGAAAGCTGGCTGATGTAGTATTTCCGCCAACAATTTATGGGATGACCTGGGCGAGTAAGCCTGAGCCACCCGAAACGTTCACACAGAGTCCACACAGCACCGGAGTACCCTATGGCAAGCGACTATCAATACGAAACTCTCGACATCGATCACCGCGACGGCGTTGACTGGGTCACCATGAATCGACCGGATCAATACAACGCCATCAATCAACAATTAACCGAAGATATGCTCGACTATTTCGGCAAGCTGCTGTTCAAGCACGAAGTCCGGATAGTGGTGCTGCGCGGCGCGGGCAAACATTTTTGCTCTGGCCTCGACCTCAATGATGCCGGCCATTTTGGTGTTAGCAACCCAGCGGATATGCGCGGTCAACGGCACATATCTGAAATTATCATGCGCATGCGCCGTTGTCCTCAACCGATTATCGCCCTGATGCAAGGGGCCGCGACGGGCGGCGGTTTTGCTTTTGCTCTGGCCTGTGATGTTCGTTACGCCGCCGAAAACGCTAAAATGAATGTCGCCATGAGCAAGATTGGTTTGACCGGTTGTGACATTGGCATTAGTTACTTCTTACCGCGCTCTGTGGGCACCTCCAATGCTGCAGAAATGATGATGGGCGGCCGCTTTGTGTTCGCCGACAAGGCTCTGCGAATCGGTCTGGTGTCGGAAGTCGTGCCTCTCGATGAGCTAGAGGCCATGGGCCAAACCCTGGTCGATGAAATGCTGGCCATGTCGCCATTGGGTTTGCGCATGACCAAAGAAGGCCTGAATATTTCTCAGGATGCCGGTAGCCTGGAAGCTGTAGCGGCAATGGAAGATCGCGGTCAGGTGCTGTGTATCGCGCCTTATCTTGAGGAAGGTGGTCAGGCCTTTTTAGAGAAACGACCCGCTGTTTATAGCGACGATTAAATACCCTTAATAAGTCTGCGTGAAAGACAGCAGCAGTATTAATAGCGTATCAGATACCTCGTGCCATTGATTATTCCTAATGAATGGCTTTTTCTAAACATGATGGTGAGCAAACCGGGTTTAGTTGTCTTGAGCGCGCCATCGTTTCGCCCTGCTCAAGCCCCATAACTACGATGCAAGCCCAGGCCGACCCTTTTATTGTTCCGCTATGTCATGAGCAAATAAATATCGTTTATCAGGACGAATTTCTTTTATTGATAAACAAGCCCTCCGCTTTGCTGAGCCTTTCTGGAAAACATCCGCTTAACAAAGACTCTGTACACTGGCGTCTGGTTAAGGATTACCCCACAGCCACCATGGTGCATCGTCTTGATTTCGGCACCTCGGGACTGTTGATTATTGCCTTGAATAAGCAGGTCAATGGGCATCTCACCCGGCAGTTTCAGGATCGTAGTGTCACCAAAACCTACACGGCTTTACTGCATGGCCACGTTTCTCAAAACACTGGTTCTATCGACGCTCCCATCGCTAAAAATCGCGCTAATTTCCCTCTCCAGAAGATTTGCCATAAAACCGGAAAAAGCGCTGTTACCCACTACGAAGTCATCGAACGTCTTGAGCAGCCTTTTGCTACACGAGTGGTTTTCAAACCCAGGTCAGGACGCACCCACCAGCTACGCATCCATAGCCAGGTAATAGGTCATCCGATTTTAGGTTGTGATCTATACGCAACGGATGAAGCATTTTTTATGGCCGAGCGATTAATGCTGCATGCCCAAAGCATCGAATTTGATCACCCCATCACGGGAGAAAGAATAAACAGGGTTTCGCCATGCCCTTTTTAGAAGGGCTATAATCCATGACTTTCCGAATTTAGGGTCGTCTCTTGCAAAACCTTAAGATAAATACATCGAGCAAATAAAAACAGGCAGCTAATTAATCTGCCAAGGGTCTCCCCTGGATAACAATAATTCTCAACAACACAGCCAGTTCGCTCTGCTCAAGTCGCGGCGATTTTTACCATTTTTCCTGACCCAGTTTTTCGGTGCATTAAACGATAATCTGTTTAAGAATGCCCTGCTGGTGATATTGGTCAGTGCCGGTATCGCTAATAGTGACCTCGCTACAGGCGGCGATAGTGGGGCTGATACCAACTTGCTGGTCAATATGGCTGCAGGCTTATTTATTCTGCCCTTCTTCCTGTTCTCTGCCCTGGCGGGCCAGCTGGCCGACAAATATGAGAAATCCTCTATTATTCGCCGCATTAAAGCTGCCGAAATTTTAATCATGCTGGGCGGCTTTTCTGCGCTCTGGTACAACCAAACCTGGTTGATGATGTTAGTGCTATTTGCCATGGGCACCCAGTCGGCATTTTTCGGGCCGGTTAAATATTCGATTATTCCGCAACACCTGCACCGCGCCGAATTAGTCGGCGGTAACGCGCAAATAGAAATGGGCACCTTTGTCGCCATTTTAATTGGCACCATTGCTGGCAGTCTGATGGGCGGAGTCCGGCAACCCGCATTGTTAGTCGGTGCAGCAGTGCTCGGCGTGGCCATAGTGGGCTGGTTATGCAGCCGCTCGGTTCCCGTGGGTGAGGCAAACGCACCGGAGCTGGTAATCGACTTCAATCCTATCCGAGAGGGTCGAGAATTATTTCGTATGGCCAGGGAAAAACATACCGTGTTGCTAGCCATCATGGGTATTTCCTGGTTCTGGTTAATTGGCGCTAGCTATCTCACCCAGGCGCCGAATTTTGCAGTGGCTTATCTGGGTGGCAACTCTGGTTTGGTGGCTTTACTGTTGTGTGGTTTTACCGTCGGCATTGCCACCGGCTCCTTGCTCTGTGAGCGCATGAGCGGCCATAAGGTAGAAATTGGCCTGGTGCCTTTTGGTGCCATTGGCATCAGTGTGTTTGGTATTGATTTATTTTTCGCTGCGGGGTCTTACCAGGCGGCTCATGTTGTCGGTGCTACGGCCGTCTCTGTCGGC
>CALLDA010000142.1 GCA_937998635.1 uncultured Pseudomonadales bacterium | reverse complement strand
GTGTTTGTCGCCGATAGCGCCGATGTCATTGGCTCGGTGGAGCTGGGTGACAATGTCAGTATCTGGTTTAACGCGGTGCTCAGGGGTGATACCGATTTGATAAAAGTCGGTGCGGGCAGCAATGTTCAGGATAATGCGGTGCTGCACACCGATCCCGGTATACAGGCCATTGTTGGACGCAATGTCACCATCGGCCACTGTGCCATGGTGCATGGCTGTGTGATTGGCGATAACACACTTATCGGTATTAATTCGGTGATCTTGAATGGCGCTCAAATAGGCAATAATTGTCTGGTGGGAGCCAATGCCCTGGTGCCAGAAGGCATGGTCATTCCCGATAACTCCATGGTGTTGGGCACGCCTGCCAAAGTGGTTCGGGAGCTCGATGAGAGAATGATTAAAGTGTTGCAGAGCTCAGCGCAAACATACGTCCAGAAGGCCGCTAGTTTTAGAAGTAGCCTAAAACCCATAGCGATCAACAGCTAAGTCAAGCAATCGGTAGTTTGAATTAATGACTGAATCAAAGATAACCCCGGCTCTAGTAGCTTCGCCCTGTGTTTCCATTTGCGTGTTAAATGAAAAAGACATTTGCCGTGGTTGTTATCGCAGTGGTGACGAAATCCGAAACTGGTTAATGGCATCTGACCCCGAACGGGTGCAAGTATTGACCAATGCCAGAGAGCGAAGCAAGCAAGGTAACCCCTTTGCGGCGGGATGAGGAGCCTTAAAAAGTCTATTCATCGCTTGCCATGATCGGCGCTGTTCGCCAGGCTTTTATGGTGGAGATCATTTTTTCCGACAGGGTCAATATTTCAAAATAGTAGTTATCCAGGGTGAAACTGGCCTTGCCATTGGGAAAGCTCTCCAGCTGTTCGAGGGCCAGGCCATTCAGTGTCTTGGGTCCGTCAATAGGTAACTCCCAGCTAGTGGCTCTATTGATTTCCAGGATGGTGACGCTGCCGTCGATGATAAAGCTGCCGTCAGCTTGGGGCGATATTTCATCCTCGGGCTGTACCAGGTTGGTAGTGAATTCGCCGACGATCTCTTCGAGGATGTCATCCAGTGTGGCGAGGCCTTCCACTTCACCGTATTCATCGACGACCAGACCGATACGCCGTTTGTTTTTCTGAAAATTGATTAGCTGAAGGTTAAGGGGTGTTTCTGCGGGAATAAAATAGGTATCCCGCGCAAAGCGTTTGATAGCCTCTTTGGTTAGCGATTCTTCTCCACTGCGGAGCAGGCGATTGACCCGGCGCATATGTAGAAAACCATGCACCTGGCCAATATCGCCGCTGTAGACCGGCAAGCGAGTATGTTCACTCTTGACAATCTGGTCAATGAGTCGTTCCAGATCTTCGTCCAGATTGAGGCCGATGATTTCGTTGCGGGGAACCATGATGTGATTGACGGTGACTCGCTCCAGATCCAGCACACCCAGTAGCATGTTCTGGTCCCGGAAGGAGATATCCTCGTCGGCGGATTCATCAACAACGATGCGCAACTCGTCACTACTGAGACTATCGTTGGCCTTACCGACAGGGTCGAAACCAAGCAGGCGAACCAGGGCGTTGGAGACATGATTGACTACCCAGACCAAAGGGTAGAAGAGTTTCAGTAGGGGTTTAAGAATGTGACTGGCGGGGAAGGCGACATGCTCAGGGTGTAATGCGGCGATAGTCTTCGGAGTCACCTCTGAAAAAATCAGTATCACCATAGTCAAAGCCACCGTGGCGACAGCGATACCTATTTCAGGGCCAAATAATCGAGTGCAAATAATCGAGGCAGTAATCGAAGCTAGAATATTAATGGCATTATTGCCAATAAGAATGATGCCGATCAGGCGATCAGGTCGCTTGAGCAGGTGGCGAGCGCGGCGGGCACCAGCATGTCTTTTGGCAAGATGTTTGAGGCGATAACGGTTCAGGGACATCATTCCGGTTTCTGAACCCGAGAAGAAAGCAGAGGCGATTAACAGGCAAATCAGGAGGCTGGATAACAGCCACAAAGGTGCATCGTTCAAGGAGGGGCGAGCCTCTCAGTGTTTTGGTGGGCTATGGTGAATCAGTTTTTGTTACTTGGCAACCAGTGGCGAATAAGATATTAGTGCTTAATTAAGATGCTAGTTAGAGAGTTTGCCTTTCTAAGCTGATGAGATCTAAGCGGATGGCAAGACTACCTCAAGGACAAATTTTGATCCCCAAAATGCTAGCATTAGGGTGAAAAATCCAGTCAGCGTCCAAAGCGTGGCAGTTTTGCCGCGCCAGCCAAGTTGGAAGCGTCCCCATAATAAAATCGCATAAACTACCCAGGCCAGTATCGAAAAAACGGTTTTATGGGCCAAATGTTGCGCAAAAAAATCTTCGATAAATGCAAAGCCCGTGGCCAGGGCCAGTGTCAATAAAATAAAACCGGTGGCGACCAGGGTGAACAACAGGCTTTCCATGGTTTGCATGGGCGGTAGTACGCGCATCAAGCCGCTGGTGTGATGCTGATGAAGTTGACGGTTTTGATAGGCCAGGAAAACTGCTTCAAGTGCGGCAATAGTCATCAGGCTATAGGCGACGACCGATAGCAAAATATGCATGCCCAGGCCAAGGGTGAAGACTTTTCCCGACTGTGTGTCACCCTGGAAAAATGCCGCGATAGACAATAGCGCCACGGCGGCAGGAAACAAAAGTAAAAACAGGTTGTGCAAGGGCTGGCGAAGACTGCCCACGATGACAATTAAGTTAATCACAAAAAGTATCGCCACTGATATCGGCATCAAGCTGAAATCAATACCCTGGGTGGTGCTTAATTGATTCCAGCTCACCGCCAGGTGGGCCAGTAAGGCGGCCCCTGCCACGGCCATAGTCAAAGGATGAGCGAGTTGTAAGGGAGATGATTGTTTGGTGGTAGGTGTCTTGCTCGCAGGGCGTACTACCTGAGCTAATTGCAGACAAAACGCACACAGGTAGAAGGCGATTGCGAATACTTCGATGGTCATGTTGCTAATCAATACAGCCATGGTCTAACTTGCTTAGATCTTCGTCGAGGAGTTTGTCATACAAATCAAGGACAGCAAAGGGTGTGCTTGGAGTATAATCCCGTCCTTAATCAATATCTGGTGGATTTGACGAGTTATGGCAATGTTCGAAAGTCTCAGTAATCGGCTCTCTCTCAGCCTGAAAAAAATTACTGGCAAGGCGACACTCAGCGAAGACAATATACAAGACACCCTACGTGAAGTACGCATGGCCCTGCTTGAGGCCGATGTCGCTCTGCCCGTGGTCAAGACCTTTATTGATCAGGTCAGAGAGCGGGCGGTTGGTCAGGTGGTAAGTTTGAGCCTTGACCCCGGTCAGCAGTTCCTGAAAATTGTTCAGGATCAGCTCGAAGCGGTGATGGGTTCCAGTAATGAAGGCCTTGATCTCGCCGCCCAGCCCCCCGCAGTGATTCTGATGGCGGGTTTGCAGGGCGCCGGTAAAACCACCTCTGTGGCCAAGCTGGCTCGCTATTTACAGGAGCGCGAAAAGAAAAAAGTCATGGTGGTTAGCGCCGATGTCTACCGGCCTGCTGCGATCGAACAATTACGCACCCTGGCAACGGAGGTCGGGGCTGAATACTTTCCCAGCGATGTGAGCCAACAGCCAGTAGATATTGTTACGGCGGCCCTAAGCGAGGCCCGTAAACGTTTTGCTGATGTGCTAATTGTCGATACCGCCGGCAGGCTGCATATCGACGAAGTCTTGATGGACGAAATCAAGCAGCTACATAGCGCCATCAAGCCGGTTGAAACCTTATTTGTTATCGACGCCATGATCGGTCAGGACGCAGTCAATACCGCAAAAGCCTTTAACGAGGCGCTGCCCCTGACTGGGGTGATATTGACCAAAGTTGATGGCGATGCAAGGGGTGGAGCGGCGCTATCTGTCAAACAGGTGACTGGCAAGCCGATTAAGTTTCTTGGGGTCGGTGAAAAAGTTGATGCGCTTGAGCCATTTCATCCAGATCGTATTGCCTCCCGAATTCTGGGTATGGGTGATGTGCTGTCACTGATTGAGGATGTCGAGCGCACGGTTGATCGAAAGAAAGCTGAAAAGTTAGTCAAAAAAGTTCAAAAGGGTAAGCGTTTTGATCTTGAGGACTTGCGTGACCAGCTACTGCAAATGCAAAATCTCGGCGGTATGGGCTCCATGCTGGAAAAACTTCCCGGCATGGGCAATATGGCCCAGATGGCAGAAAAAGCCGATTTAAGTTCCCAGCTAGGCAGGATGACAATCATTATCGACTCCATGACTCCTGCCGAGCGGCGTAACCCCGATATCCTCAACGGCTCCCGGAAACGCCGTATCACCCTGGGCTCAGGCTCGACTATTCAGGATTTGAACCGCCTGCTAAAGCAGCATAAGCAGATGGGTAAAATGATGAAACGCATGAAAGGCAAGGGTATGGCGAAAATGATGCGCGGCATGGAAGGCATGTTGCCACCCGGCGGTGGAGGTATGCCGCCAGGACGTTTCTGAGTTTTTGATGGCATAACCCGGTCAGCGAATGGCTGGCAAAAAAGCCGCTCGAGGGTGGGGCTGAAAATAGATGGATCAAGGCGTTTTCATTGGCATCAAAGTGACGTAAAATAGCGCGCTTTTTTAGGGTCTGTATTCGACTGATATCTTGGTCGCTTAGTATGTCGCGAGACATAAGATCTATTTAGGGACACTCTGGGTTGGAATAACTTGAAGTGTTTAGTTAGTTAGCAACAGGAAGATAAATTTCATGGTAACGATTCGTTTGGCACGGGGCGGCTCCAAAAAACGTCCATTTTATCATCTGACAGTTTGCGATAGCCGCACTGCTAGAGATGGCCGATACATAGAAAGAGTAGGATTTTTTAACCCAGGAGCACGGGGTCAGGAAGAGCGTTTGCGAATAGATACGCCTCGCCTGGAGCACTGGGTTAGTCAGGGCGCCACTTTGTCTCAGCGTGTGGCTAGTTTGGTTAAAGAAGCCAGCGCGCAGCCAGCGGCAGCCTGATCGGTATTGGTCTCAGGTTTATGAACCTGGCTTATAGACCTGGCGACGGTTTTGTCTGAAGCCTTGTCTGAGCGTGTGCTGCCTATGGGCCGCATTACCGCAGTCTACGGCATCAAGGGCTGGGTTAAGATTGAATCTTCGACCGAACCCAGGGCAAACATTTTTGCTTATCAGCCCTGGTACATCGCTGGTAAAAATGGTCTGCAAAGTATAGAAGTAGATGAATACCGGCCTCATGGTAAGGCTTACGCCGGGCACATTAGCGGCGTCGATGACCGGGATGTAGCTCAGGCCTATTGCCGCAAAGATATTTACATTGAGAAAAGCCTGTTACCTGAACTTGACGATGATGAGGTTTACTGGCATCAACTGGAAGGCCTGAAAGTTTATAGCGTTGGTGTTTTAGAGCGTGGCCCTGTTGTAGACGGTAACCCTCACGGTGACAGAATCCTGTTGGGTAAAGTCAGCGAGATTATGGAAACCGGTGCCAATGATGTGCTGGTCTTGAAGAGCTGTCCTAACAGCATTGATGAGCACGAGCGTCTGGTACCCTGGCTTGAAGAATTTTTGCATAATGTCGATCTTGGTAGGGGTGAGATCGAAGTGTACTGGGACCCGAAATTTTAGTAAGGACTTTGTATTAACAGACGTTTACTAACAGACTTGTGGTAAGAAACTCATAGTAACGAATTCGTAATAAGAGACTTGCGAAATAATACCGATTCTTCCTTAGGTGTTCTCTGAGGAGACCACCTAATATCGAGGCGACAAAAAAGTGAAACTGGCTGTGGTCACTTTGTTCCCCGAGATGTTTAGCGCGATGATTGACTATGGCGTAACCAGCAGGGCAATTAGCAATCGGGTGGTAGAGGTCGACTTCTACAATCCACGCAGTTATACCAGCGACCGCCACCAGACAGTCGACGACAGGCCTTACGGTGGTGGCCCCGGCATGGTGATGACGATAGAGCCTTTGCGTCAGGCTATATCGGCAGCAAGAGATTGGGCAGAGATAGAGGATAAACTCAGTCCTATAAGTGGGCCCAAAGTGGTATATATGTCACCCCAGGGTCGTGTACTCAAGCAGCAGATTGTTAATGATTTTGCTGACCAGGCACAAAACCTGGTCTTGGTCGCCGGGCGCTACGAAGGCATAGACGAGCGTCTGCTAGCCATGGAGATCGACGAAGAATGGTCGATTGGTGATTATGTTGTCAGTGGTGGCGAATTGCCGGCCATGGTGTTTATGGATGCACTGATACGGCAATTGCCCGGAGTTTTGGGGCATGATGAATCGGCAGCTCAGGATTCATTTGCGGAGGGTTTGCTGGATTGTCCTCATTACACCAGGCCAGAAGATTATCAGGGTCAGCGGGTGCCGGAAGTGCTGTTATCCGGCAACCACGAGAAGATACGCCGATGGCGCTTAAAGCAATCTTTGCAGCGCACATTGGAGCGCAGACCAGAATTAATTGCTGCTTTGTCGACGAATGAGGAACAAAGTGAGTTGCTATTAGAAATATGCGCTGGCAAAGAAGATCCGAGTGATTACGGAAGTGATAAGCCTTAATTATCAGACTTTAATTATCAGAAATGAATATTAGCAAACTAACATTAGCAAATCGGTCGCGTAATCGGCCACAGAACCTACCAGGAGCAGGTCATGAGTAAGAACAATATTATTGCTGAGCTAGAAGCTGAGCAGATGGGTAAAGAAATTCCTGCGTTCAGCCCGGGTGATACTGTGGTTGTTCAGGTTAGGGTCAAAGAGGGCGATCGTGAACGTCTTCAGGCCTTTGAAGGTGTAGTGCTGAGTATACGCAGTCGCGGTGTCAATTCAGCGTTCACGGTACGTAAAATTTCGAGCGGTATCGGTGTCGAGCGAACCTTCCAGACCTATAGTCCTTTGGTTGAAAGTATTACAGTGAAACGCCGAGGTGATGTTCGACAGGCGAAACTGTACTATTTGCGCGAACTCTCTGGTCGCGCAGCACGTATTAAGGAAAAACTTTAATACCCTTACCTGTTCGATGTACTAGAGGCAACGAAGTTAAAGAAAGCGGCGTAAGCCGCTTTTTTTCTGCTAGAAATTTGCGATCAGTGAATTTGACCGGGCTTCGTATCCGAAGTTATAGCTATCAGGGCAAGGTAGCCAAACGAGTTACACTAAGACCTATTGTGAGCCTCACTGGTCAATACCGACTGAGGTTGATCTTCGTTAGTTAGATATTGTGATATGGCTCAGGATGCAGAAGTATCATTAAAGCCCGACCCGGAACTGACACTGATTGGTCAATACCTGGATGCCCTGTGGCTGGAACGCGGGCTTAGCGAAAATACCCTGGCGTCCTATCGTCGGGATTTGAAAGCCTGTAGCCATTGGTTGCAGGCTCAGGGCCAGAGTTTACTCTTTGCTGACGAAGCCTCTCTGCAAGCTTACTTCGCATCTCGTTTTGAACAGGCTGCCAGTCCTCGGTCTATTGCCAGAGCCCTGTCGTGCTTGCGAGGGTTTTTCAATTATTGTCTTCGGGAAAATAAAATTTCTAGCAATCCAGCAGCATTGATTGAAAGTCCAAAGCTGGGTCGCCCCTTACCTAAAAGTCTCAGCGAAGATGATATCGAGCGGCTGCTCGCTGCGCCGGAGATAAATACCGCTATCGGTCTGCGAGATAAAGCCATGATTGAGCTGCTGTATGCTACTGGCCTACGGGTATCAGAACTGATTAGTTTGAGCTTGTCCCAGGTGAACCTGCGTCAGGGGGTGGTGCGGGTGATCGGTAAAGGCGACAAAGAACGCCTGGTGCCGATGGGTGAAGAGGCGATTGACTGGCTACTTAATTACCATCAACACGCACGGCCGGAGTTACTTGCAGGCAGGCAGAATGAAGTGTTATTCCCCAGTAGCCGAGGCCAGCAGATGACCCGGCAAACATTCTGGCATCGAATCAAACATTGGGCGAGTGTGGCGGGTATCAATAAGCCATTGTCACCCCACGTGTTGCGTCATGCTTTTGCAACACACTTACTTAACCATGGTGCTGACCTGAGAGTGGTACAGCTACTGTTGGGACACAGTGATTTGTCTACTACACAAATTTACACCCATGTTGCCCGTAGTAGGATGAAGGCTTTACACACCGAGCATCATCCCCGCGGTTAGTTATTCCTGGGTTGAGGACAAGTTTTTTGCAGGGAACGGAAGCGATGCTTTACACTCAAACCCGACAGTTTATAAATTAAGAGATGGCTATGTATAAAAAGTACGTTTTGAATGTTTTGATGCTAGCGGGCCTGGTTTTATTTGGCACCGGCGCTATGGTGCATGCAGAATCCGAGCAAACTGGCAGTGTCGATGAGGGTGTTAGTGAAACTATTATCGCTATGCTAAAAACAGCTCGTCCAGATCTTCAATACGGGGCAGTAAGCCCCAGCCCAATTAACGACATTTATGAGGTTCAGGTAATCGGCGGGCCGGTGCTTTACGTCGCTAAAAATGGCGAGTATTTTTTTGACGGGGATATGTACCAAATCAAGGCTGGCCGATTTGTGAACCTTCGCGAGCAAGCTATGGTGGGTACACGCAAGCAGCTACTGGCGGAGCTTAATGTCAAAGATATGATTGTCTTCCCAGCGGCGGGACCGGCTAAGAGTGTTATTAACGTGTTTACCGATGTTGATTGCGGTTATTGTCGCAAACTCCATAGAGAAGTACCTGACCTCAATAGCCGAGGCATCGAAGTGCGCTACCTGGCGTTTCCAAGAGCCGGTGTTGGTTCTCCCTCCTACGACAAACTTGTTTCTGCCTGGTGTTCTGATACGCCCGGAGAAACCTTGACCGAGTTAAAGAATGGTGGCCAGGTAGAGGCTAGTCAATGTGCCGGCAATCCTGTGGCTGCCCAATATCAACTGGGTCAAGTGATGGGCGTAAATGGTACCCCCGCAATTTTGCTTGCCGATGGCGTTTTACTGCCCGGATATCGACCCGCAGCAGATTTGGCGCGGCTTCTTGGCGTTGAATAGCACGAGCTTTTAGATTGGGCTGGTAAAGAATGTCACTCAGGTGAATAAGCTCTTCGTTAGACTCGCCTGAGTCAACTTTGTCAGGGGCCAATTGAATAGAGCCAGATTGACAGACACTATTGCCGCGATTAAGGTGGCCGACTTATTTTTATCTCTGTGAGGCACAATTGAAGGCTGTAAAAATAGGTCTCTGCGGCCTGGGCACTGTCGGGGCGGGCACCTTTAACCTGCTGTCCAGTAATCGAAATACCATTAATGCCCATGCCAATCGGGATATACAGATAACAGTTGTAGGTGCACGGCGTGATAATCCCGCTTGTGCTTTGGGTGATACCGCTGTCGAAAGAGATGTATTAGCGGTTGTCGATAGCGATGTTGATATCATTGTCGAGTTGATCGGCGGTACAACGATTGCCAAAGAGTTAGTGCTAAAAGCCATCGCCATGGGTAAGCACGTCGTCACTGCTAATAAGGCTTTAATCGCTGAACACGGCAATGAAATTTTTGCCGCCGCTAGCGCCCAGGGTGTGCAAGTTGTCTATGAGGCTGCGGTCGCTGGTGGCATCCCCATTATTAAAAGTCTGCGAGAAGGTCTCGCGGCTAATCGAATCGAATGGTTGGCCGGGATTATCAATGGTACCGGCAACTTTATTCTTACTGAAATGCGCGACAAAGGCCGGGTTTTTACCGACGTATTAGCAGAGGCGCAGGCGCTTGGTTATGCCGAAGCCGATCCGACCTTTGATGTCGAGGGCATCGACGCTGCGCACAAGCTGGTGATCCTTGCGGCCCTGGCATTTGGCATGCCCCTGCGTTTTGACGCGGTTTATACCGAAGGTATAGGCAATATTGAACCCGCTGACGTGACTTATGCTGAGGAGCTTGGCTATCGAATTAAACATCTGGGCATAGCTCGGCGACGGGAACATGGGGTGGAGCTGCGAGTACATCCTACCCTGGTGCCTGAAAACCGCCTGATCGCCCAGGTGGATGGGGTGATGAACGCGGTCATGGTTCAGGGCGACGCCGTAGGGCCAACTTTATATTACGGTGCCGGTGCTGGTGCCGGGCCAACAGCCTCAGCAGTGGTGGCGGATATTATTGATGTGGCCAGGCATATTGATGCCACAGGGGATCAGCGTGTGGCGCATTTAGGTGTGGCCGAGAGTGCCATCATTGATTTACCCGTGTTGGATATATCTGAAGTTGAAACCGCCTGTTATTTACGTGCCTCGGTATTGGATAAGCCGGGCGTGCTATCGTCGATAGCACAAATCATGAGCAGTCATGGCATCAGTATTGAAGCGATTATTCAGAAGCAGCCGGAGGCGGGGCAGGATCACGTACCATTAATTATGTTGACCAACCTGAGCAGCGAGCTTAACTTGCGAACTGCGATAAGCGAGATTGAGCAGCTTGATACGGTTGCAGGTGCGTTGGTTTCTATCCGGGTAGAAGCCCTTTAGCTAAGCCCGTTTGACTAAGCTTTTTGTACAAGATCTTTAATTACCGCACATTCTATTTAAATCACCTTTAAACCTGGTTGGAGCAGTACAAAGCCCCGTGATACAGAGCCCCGTGAAATATATAAGCACCCGAGGAGCCTGCGCTCCACAATCATTTGCCGACGCGGTTCTCACCGGGCTAGCGCCCGATGGTGGTCTGTTCGTTCCTGAAAATATCCCCAGCTTTAGTGCCGACGAGATAGCCTCCTGGCGGGGTCTGTCTTATGAGGAGCTGGCATTTCAGGTCATGTCACCTTTTGTCGAGGGAGATATTCCTGCAGCTGCCTTGAAGAAAATTATCTCGGCGGCTTATAGCGACTTCAGGCATCGGGCCATTGCGCCGCTGGTGCAGAGCGGACATAACGAATGGGTGCTGGAGTTATTTCATGGCCCGACTCTGGCCTTTAAGGATTTCGCCCTGCAAGTTCTCGGTCATTGGCTCGATTATTTGTTAGAGCAGCGCCAGCAGAAGGTCGTCATTATGGGGGCGACATCGGGCGATACCGGTTCTGCGGCCATTGAAGGTTGCCGTCGCTGCAAGAATATTGATATTTTTATTCTTCATCCCCATCAGCGAGTGTCTGAGGTGCAACGCCGACAGATGACCACCGTGGTGGGTAGTAATATTCACAATATCGCTGTCGAAGGCAATTTCGACGATTGCCAGAATATGGTCAAAGCCAGCTTTGGCGATCAATCGTTTTTGCCCGAAGGCCGTCAGTTGGTGGCGGTGAATTCCATCAACTGGGCTCGTATCATGGCTCAGATTGTCTATTATTTTTGGGCCGCTTTGTCCGTCGGTGCGCCTCAACGCCCAGTGTCGTTTTCGGTACCGACCGGAAACTTCGGTGATATTTTTGCAGGCTATCTCGCTAAGAAAATGGGCCTGCCCATTGAGCGCCTGGTGATTGCGACCAACGCCAATGATATTTTGCATCGCTGTATCAGCGGTAATGATCACAGTAAAAAAGACTTAATACATAGTTTGTCGCCGAGTATGGATATTATGGTATCCAGTAATTTCGAGCGCCTTTTATTTGATCTATACCAGCGCGATGGCGAGTCAATTCAGCACTTGATGGATACATTCAGTAGCACCGGAAAGTTCGAGCTGGATAAAGCCGCGCTGGACAATGCCCGAGGACTGTTTGCCAGCTACCGGGTCGATGACGAACAAACTTTGAAAACTATTCGAGACGAATATGAAGTCAGTGAGTATTTGCTCGATCCCCACTCAGCCATCGGCCTGGCAGCGGGTCGAGCATGTCGTGTTAACGCCGCAAACCCTATGATTTGCCTGGCTACTGCCCATCCGGCGAAGTTTCCCGATGCTGTGCGTCAGGCTGGTTATCCGCATAATCCGGCTTTACCGGAGCACATGGCTGGGCTGTTTGATAAGGAGGAGCGCTTCGCTGTTCAGCCCAATGATCTGGCCGCTGTGCAAAAATTTATAGCAGCGAACATCTCGGCATAGCGGGTGAGCGAGCAGGGTGAGAGCCAGAAGCCCGAAGGTGAAAGCCTGGAACAAGCCCCGGCTACATATTCGGATAATAAAAATACCGATACTAAAAATCTAAGACAAACTATTCGCCACCGCAGCACAGATGTTAACGCCTG
>CALLDA010000141.1 GCA_937998635.1 uncultured Pseudomonadales bacterium | reverse complement strand
TGGCAGCATCTCAGCCGAGCACGGTGTCGGTTTGCTCAAAAAGGATCTCCTCCACTATAGTCGCAGCGACAGTGAAATCGCCTTAATGCGCCAGCTTAAGCAGGTGTTTGATCCCAAGGGCATACTCAATCCCGGTAAACTTATTTAACAACTGGGTTTCTCAAAACCTAGCCCCCTAAACCATATACGGCAATCAAGATGACACAAGCCTACGCCCACCAATTTTTAGACGGCAGCCCCTGTAAGCTACCTGCAGGAAAAGTTGTTTGCGTCGGCCTCAACTACGCCGCTCACATTAAAGAGATGGCCAGCCAGACCAGCGCCGAGCCAATGCTGTTTATTAAGCCGAAATCGGCATTGACCTCGCTGACTGAGCCACTGGTGATTCCCCAGGGTTTAGGTGCTGTGCATTTTGAAACTGAGATGGCCATTTTGATCGGCACAACATTATCTCAGTGTTCAGAACAGGCCGTGCTACCCGCCATTGCCGGGGTCGGTGTCGCCCTGGATCTGACTCTCAGAGATCTACAAAAACAATTACGAGATGCCGGACAACCCTGGGAAAAAGCCAAAGGTTGGGACGGTGCCTGCCCTGTCTCCGCTTTTGTGAGCACGGACAAAATCAGCGACTTACAAAATGTTGATCTGAAGCTAGAACAAAATGGAGTCAGCAAACAAGACGGCAATACCGCGCAAATGCTCAGCCCCGTGATACCCCTCATTGCCTATATGAGCCGCTTTTTTACCCTCGAGCCTGGTGATGTGATTCTTACCGGCACGCCAGAAGGTGTGGGGCCACTTGAACCCGGCGATCAACTGTCAGTGAAGCTGGGCGAGTTATTAAGCGCCAGAGTCACCGACATTCGGTTTCGGGAATCACCCTAAGACTCCGCCTCCATAAGCGCGTGAGGCTCGATGCTCTGGTGCCGCAATATTAAAATATGTAAACCTCCTGCACATTGACTTAAAGCGTTATATAATGCCGGGTTTGCCCCCACAGGAAATGACATGATATCGATCAAGCTGATCGGTAAAAATTGATATTCCTCCCACTATTGACGACAACAGTGACAACACAGAGGTAACACCATGGCAGAGGCTGCTTTAGATCACACTCTTGATCTCCCGCCCCGGGCTGATAAGCCCTTAATCGATTTTGAAACCGTTATTGTCGGCTCTGGCCTGTCCGGTCTGGGCGCTGGTATTCGCATGCTTAAAGAAGGCCTGGGTGATTTCGTAATCCTGGAAAAGGCCGATGATGTTGGCGGCACCTGGCGCGACAACACCTACCCCGGCTTAGCGGTGGACATTCCGTCACTGAGCTATTCATTTTCCTTTGAACAAAATCCCTACTGGTCCAGCCTCTACGCACCCGGCGCAGAAATGAAACGCTATGTGGACCACTGCGCCCAAAAATATGGCATTCGCCCCCACATGCGTTATAACGCTGAGGTCGCTGAATCCAGCTACGACGAAGTACATAATGTCTGGGTGACCCGTACCGTCTCGGGGGACACTTACACATCTCGCTACCTGGTTAGCGCAACGGGGTTTTTAACCCTGCCAAAATTGCCCGTTATTGATGGCATCGATAAATTCAAAGGCAAAGTCATCCACACCGGTCGCTGGGATCACTCCTATGACCTCACCGACAAACGCATCGGCTTTATCGGCACCGGCGCCACGGGTATTCAGGCAGTGCCGGAAATTGTCGACAAAGCCAAATCTCTGGACGTTTACCAGCGCACCGCCATTTGGTTGCTGCCGAAAAAAGATCTGCCCTTTAGTCCTCGTCTACAAAAAATCTTCGCCAAAGTCCCTGGCGCACAGCGGGCTGCACGATTATTGACCATCTTTTTTACCGACATCGTGATGATCAACTTGTTGATTTTTAATAAGTATTTTTCTTTTGCTGGCAAGAAGCTTCAGAACATGTGCGTCAAACATATTCGCGATCAGGTTGATGACCCCGCCACCCAGGAAGCGTTGATTCCAAAATACGACTTTGGCTGTAAGCGGCCCAGCTTTACCAGTAAGTTTTATCCGGTCTTTAATCGCGATGATGCCAGCCTGGTCACTGACCCCATCGATCACATCACCGAAAATGCCATCGTCACTAAAGACGGCACCGTGCGGGAAATCGACTTACTGATCTGCGCCACAGGCTTTGAAGTATTCCAGAAAGGCAGCGTGCCAACCTATGCTGTGGCCGGTAAAGGCGGTCTCGACCTCAGTGACTTCTGGGAAGAAAACCGCTATCAGGCATTTGAAGGCTCCACCGTGCCAAACTTCCCCAACTTCTTCCTGATGTTCGGTCCTTACAGTGTTTGCACCGCGTCCTGGTTTGGCATGATTGACACCCAGTCGAAGCATCTGGTGCGTTGCATGAAAGCGGCTAAAAAACGTGAGGCCAATTACATCGAGGTTAAGACAGCGGCCAATGATAAAAACTTTCAGAAAGTTCAGGGCCGTACCCATCTGACCATTTTTAAATTGGGCGATTGCGCTCAATCAAACAGCTACTACTTTGATCGC
>CALLDA010000140.1 GCA_937998635.1 uncultured Pseudomonadales bacterium | reverse complement strand
TGCTTATCACTATCGTTAAGGGTGTTATCTTCGGAAGCGTCGTTGGTCGAGGTGTCAGTATCGTCGAGCTTGTCAGTACTGTCGGCATGGTCTTCGGCTAGATGTCGATCCGGTTCAAGCAGCCCAAATAACTCCTGGGTCCAGCGAATATGCGCCTGGTTATCCAGCTCGCTGGCTTTTTTCAACTGCGTAGTGGGGGTATGCAGGATTTTGTTTGTCAAACCGTGAGCTAGCTGTCGAAGCACCTGCTCTGAAGCCTGACCCTGGTTTAAGGCCACCAGTGCTTTATTAAGCTCCGCGTCACGTAGCGCGCCGAGGCTTTCGCGGAAGGCACGAATCGTACTCGCTACACCCTGGCCTCGCAATTGCTTTTGCCAATTGGCGACACCCTCTTCGATAATGACCTCAGCCTGATCAGCGGCATCCTCGCGCTGGCGTAAATTGACTTCAATAACCGACTTGAGATCGTCCACGGTGTATAAATAGACATCATCCAGTTGCCCCACTTCTGGTTCAATATCTCGGGGCACAGCGATATCCACCATAAACATGGGTTTGTGCTTGCGCTGCTTGAGCGCAGATTCCACTGCGCCTTTGCCCAACACCGGCAACTGACTGGCAGTGGACGAAATCACCACATCGGCCTTGTAGAGGCGATCGTGAATATCGGATAGCAAGATAGCATCTGCAGAAAACGTCTCGGCCATTTCCTGAGCACGAGACAGTGTCCTATTAGCGACGGTAATCTGCCCCACACCCTGTTCGCGAAGGTGGCGAGCTAGCAACTCAACGGTTTCACCTGCGCCGATGAGTAATGCATGAACATCCTGCATACGAGAAAATATCTGCTGAGCCAGGCTGACCGCCGCATAGGCCACCGACACCGGGTTTTCACCAATAGCGGTCTCAGTACGTACCCGCTTGGCCGTCGCAAACACCTGCTGAAAGACTTGCTGCAGGGATCCGCTCACGGTGCCCGCAGTTTGTGCTACTGCAAAGGCAGATTTCATCTGACCTAAAATTTGCGGTTCGCCAAGCACCATTGAGTCAAGCCCGCAGGCTACCTTCATCATGTGTTGTACTGCGGCATCCCCCTGGTGAACATAACAGCTGGCCTCGAGCTCAGTTTCGTCCAGACCCCGCTCACTGGCCAACCAGGCCAACATGGCTTTTGTTACATCGAGGTCCCCACTGCCATACAGTTCGGTACGGTTACAGGTCGACAAAATCGCAAAATCTTCACCGCCAATGCGGGTCAGGCCCTCCTGCAAGCTAGTCATCATTGACTCCGGGGCAAAGGCCACCCGCTCGCGCGTTGCCAGCGCGGCGGTGCGGTGATTGATCCCCAAAGCTATAAGCGTCATAAGCAATCGATATTCGCTGTTAATCAGTACCAAAAAGAACGACTAAAAAGAACTAAACGGCGCAAAACTGTCCTATGCATACTTGCTACAATGAATACGATACGTAATCGTGTGAACTATTGGACATTAATCTATAACGAATCAACCCTGTTACAGGGAGTACTTTAACATGCGTACGCAAGCCCAGCGCTCCGGTCTGCTAGCGGTCAGTCTGATAACAGCATTGCTGTTATCCCTGACTGCCTGTGGAACGCAACAAATGGTGAAGCTGGCAACTGCTGGCACACAGAGCGATCTCAGCAAAGTTGCTTATGACACTGAGGCCACGGGTGTTGCGCCGGATTATCCCGTTCGAGCCTTCCCAACTCAAACCTTTTACGAGTTGCTGGTAGCCGAGTTCGCCGGTGCCCGGGGCGACGTCCAGCTCGCAGTCGATACCTATGTTGAGCAAGCCAAAATTACCCGTGATCCTAATGTCGCCGAACGGGCTGTGCGCACGGCTTCTTTTTCCAGAGATCGGGCAGCGCTCGAACAATTGAGTCGTTTGTGGGTGGAGCTAGACCCAGACAATAGCGAGGCACACAAACTGGCATTTTTCTTTGTGGCTCGCGATGGTGAGATCGATAGCGCGTTTAACCACGCCCAGCTCTTGCTCAAACATGGTGATGGCGAACCATTAATCTCATTACCCAGCTTCACCGAAACCCTCGACCCGAGCAAACGAGGGCTTTTACTGAGCCGTTATGACCAGCTACTGCAGGCACATCCCCTTGACCGCAATATCTTGTTGGGAAAAATCCGTCTCGAAGGTCAACAAAATAATATCAAACAGGCTTTAGAAACCAGCAAAACCCTGCTTAAGCTGGAACCTGACAATGAAGATGCTCGCCTGGCGATTGCTCAGCTGCTGTATAACCATGACGAAAACAAAAAAGCCATCGCCACCCTTAATCAGGGTATCGAACGTAATCCCGAGAGCAAGAAACTACAGTTACAACTGATCCGTTTTATCGCAGAAGTTGATCTTGATAGCGCCCGAAAAAAAATGATCGACCTGGTGGCAAACCACGAGGATGACTTTGATCTACTGTTTTCCCTGGGCCTGCTCAACAGACAACTGGGTCTGCACGACGAAGCCCGCCAGGCTTTCGAAAAGATGATCGCCCATAATCGGCGTCTGGCCGATGCCCATTTCCAATTAGCGCTGATGGCCGACCAGGATCATCGCAGCAATGAGGCTCAGACACATTACGCCCAGGTAAAAGAAGGCAATAACTTGTTGCCAGCCATAGCCCGTATGACCCAGTTAATGAGTGAAGACGGGCAAACCACTAAAGCCAGACTTTATTTACACCAACTACGCCTGGAGCGTCCCAATCTGGTGGTTCCGCTTTATCGTCTTGAGTCCGAGCTATTGATGGGCCAGAAACGTTACGACAGCGCCTATTCTTTATTAAGTGAAGGCCTGGCCGAACACCCCAAAAATTCCGATCTTCTTTACACCCGTTCACTAGTCAGCGAAAAGCTCAATGACATCGTCAGCGTCGAACAAGATTTACGAGCGATATTAGATCTGGACACCAACAACGCCTCCGCCCTCAACGCCCTCGGATACTCCCTCGCAAATCACAC
>CALLDA010000139.1 GCA_937998635.1 uncultured Pseudomonadales bacterium | reverse complement strand
AATGGATTCACTGATGCCGCGCTCCTCAGAATCGATACCCGGATAAGCCCCTGGCGTGTCGATTAAGGTCAGCACTGGCATTTTAAAACGCTCAGCTATTTCCATCAGTCGTAAGGCCTTGCGATAACCTTCAGGCTTGGGCATGCCGAAATTGCGCGCGACTTTGTCGGCAACGCTGCGGCCTTTTTCTTCGCCGATCACCATAACCGCCTTGCCATCAAGGCGGGCGACGCCACCGATAATGGCTTTGTCATCACCAAAGTGGCGGTCACCGTGTAATTCTTCAAAATCGGTGAATACACTATCTATATAGTCTTTGGCGTGAGGTCTTAGAGGATGACGAGCGACCTGAACCACCTGCCAGGACGACAGCTTTGAATAAATATTCTGCGTTAACTTGCGAGACTTCTCACCAAGTTTTTGTACTTCCTCGGCAATATTAAGCTCATTATCGTTACCCACTAACTGAAGCTCTTCTATCTTGGCTTCCAGTTCCGCGATGGGCTGCTCAAAATCCAGGTAATCAAGGTTCATAATTATACTTTCCAATATTTCAGCGGCCATAGCCACCAAGGCTGTCATTACTAAAACTGTATTCGCTGTGCTTAATTAATGGCTAATTAGCGCCGTTATATTAGTACTCAAGTTGCAGAAATTCTTCACCGTAAGTATCCCGTAGATGGTGAAGTAGTTCATCGTTGGGATTAACCGACCATTCATCTGAGAGAACAATGTCTCCCTCGGCTCCACCGCCCTCCCCTTCATCAGGTTTGCAGTTAAGCCTTATTTTCATCGGACATGATCCGCTACTGTGTTGTTTAAGTATTTCACCCAGCGATTCAAGGCTCCATTTTTCGCGGCCGGACGTGCCATTACGGGCATCACCCCTGGCATCGCCATTCGTACCAATACCCCGATAAGTGCGCCAGTCAATAAGCAGTCCCTTGAGAGAAGCCTGGCGAGCCTCCAATAAAGTATGAACCTGCTCGGCGCGCATTTTTAGCCCGCCCGTGTATTCATCTTCCGTCACTGGGCCATTGACGACCAGCATGGCACCTTTGCTGATTTTATCTCGATATTGCTGGAATTGCTCGGCGAATACGGTGACATCCATCCTTGCACTATTATCATCCAGCGTAAGAATACCCATCACATCGCCACGGCGGGTTTTGATCGACCGAACAGCGACCAGCAGGCCCGCTACGGTTTGATTTTTATCGGAGGGTTTGAGTGCCTTGATGCGACTGCTAACCACATGCTCAAGCTCAGTCTTATATTGATCTACCGGGTGGGCACTAAAATATAAACCCAGGGTATCCTGTTCGCCCTGGAGTCTTTCGTTCAAGCTAAAGCGCCGCACTTTGGTAAACGCTGCATAGCCTATTTCCGGGGCGCTATCAGCCAGGGTATCACCGAACAGATCGGTCATACCTGCTTCAATATTCCTGCTTTGCTGATCGGCCAACTTAATGGCTTCGTCCATAGCGGCCAGCATCACCGCTCTGCTGTAATCGGGATCAACACTGGGGCCGACAGAATCCAGCGCCCCAGCCCGAATAAGCGCCTCCAGAGCACGCTTATTGACTTTGCGCCCGTCGACTCTAGAACAAAAATCAAATAAATCCTTGAACGGACCGCCATCCTGGCGAGCCGCGATAATGCTCTCCACCGGGCCTTCACCCAGGCCTTTGATCGCACCCAGGCCATAGACGACGCCGAGGTCTTCGGAAGCGCCAAACTGAAACTCGCTAATGTTCACATCGGGCGCACTGAGCGCCAGCTTCATGGCGCTACATTCGTCCTTGAGGATAACGATTTTATCGGTGTTCTGCATTTCAGCGGACAGTACCGAGGCCATAAATTCGGCCGGGTAATGCACCTTCAACCAGGCGGTTTGGTAAGCCAGCAGAGCATAGGCTGCGGAGTGGGATTTATTAAAACCGTAGCCGGCAAACTTCTCCATCAAATCAAATATATTTTCAGCCAGGCGGGGGTCAACCCCATTTTTGGCAGCGCCGGATTGAAAGATTTCCCGCTGCTTGGCCATTTCTTCAGGCTTTTTCTTGCCCATGGCCCGCCGTAATACATCGGCACCACCCAACGTGTAACCACCCAGCACCTGGGCGATTTGCATGACCTGCTCCTGGTAAAGAATAATGCCGTAGGTCGGTTCAAGCACGGGCTTCAGGGCTTCATGCTGGTATTTGTGGTGGGGGTAGGCCACTTCTTCGCGACCATGTTTGCGATTGATGAAATCATCGACCATGCCCGACTGCAGCGGCCCCGGTCGGAACAGTGCGACCAGAGCGATGACGTCTTCAAAACAACTGGGCAACTGGCGCTTGATAAGATCTTTCATGCCCCTGGATTCAAGCTGAAACACAGCAGTGGTTTCGGCCCGCTGCATCAGTTCATAGGTGGGCTGGTCGTCCAGGGGGATGGTCTCAATATCGATGGCTTCAAGACCGTCCTGGGCACGCCGCTGATTAAGTCTTTTAACCGCCCAGTCGATAATGGTCAGGGTGCGAAGGCCAAGAAAATCAAACTTGACCAGCCCCACCGCCTCGACATCATCCTTATCGAACTGGGTGACCACACCAGCCCCCGCTTCATCACAAAACAAGGGCGAAAAATCGGTCAGCTGGGTCGGCGCTATTACTACCCCACCGGCGTGTTTACCCGCGTTGCGAGTAATGCCTTCGAGCTGCAGGGCCATGGCCCAGATTTCCTGAGCCTCTTCGTCCTGATCAAGAAACTCGCTCAGCACGCTTTCCTGTTCCCGCGCTTTTTCGAGGGTCATGCCGATTTCAAGGGGGATCATTTTAGATAGCTTATCGGCCAGGCCGTAAGCTTTACCCTGAACCCGGGCTACATCTCTGACCACCGCTTTTGCGGCCATGGTGCCAAAGGTAATAATCTGGGATACCGCATCGCGGCCATAGCGTTCGGCCACATAGGCGATCACGCGATCGCGATTATCCATGCAAAAATCGATATCAAAATCGGGCATGGATACCCGCTCGGGATTGAGAAATCGCTCGAATAGCAAATCGTATTCGAGGGGATCGAGACCGGTAATATCCAGCGCATAGGCCACCAGGGAGCCCGCGCCAGAACCACGACCCGGCCCGACGGGAATGTCGTTGTCTTTCGCCCAGCGGATAAAGTCCATAACAATCAGGAAATAACCGGCAAAGCCCATCTGGTTAATGATGCCCAGCTCAAGGTCGAGCCGTTGAAAGTAATCTTCCCGGCTGTGCTCCGAGCTATCCGTGCTCAACGAAGCAAGGCGTTTTTCCAAACCCGCAACCGATAACTCCCGAAAAAACTGTTCCGCACTGAGACCATCCGGCACCGGATAGTCCGGTAGTTGCGGGGCATCCAGCTCAAGTTCGAGGGTGCAACGTTTGGCAATTTCAACACTATTGCTTAGCGCTTCGGGGATATCTTCAAACAGCTCACACATCTCCTCGGGCGAGCGTAGATATTGCTGTTCGCTAAAGCGACGTTCCCGGCGCGGGTCATCCAGGGTTCGACCTTCACTGATGCAGACCCGGGCTTCGTGGGCTTCGAATTCTGTGGATGCTAAAAAACGCACATCGTTGGTCGCCACCACAGGGCAATCATATTCAGCTGCCAAAGCCACAGCGGCATGCAGATAGGACTCTTCTCCAGCACGGCCAGTGCGGGACAATTCCAGATAAAAACGATTTGGAAAAACCGCTTGCCATTGTTGCAGCGAGATGACCGCCTGCTGGGCGCGCCCGGAGATTAAGGCTTGTCCCACGTCGCCTCGAAACCCGGACAAAGCGATAAGCCCCTCAGACAAGTCTGCCACCCATTCTCGTCGCACCGTCGGCTTGCCCTGTACCTGACCGTCCAGATAACTTTTGGAAATCAGCCGGGTCAAATTCTTATAACCAAGCTGATTTTGCACCAGTACAGTCAAGGTTGTGGCAGCCTGGTCAGGCGACTCACTCAGTACCTGAAAGTCACAGCCACAGATGGGCTTTACGCCATTGGCCTGGGCCGCCCGATAAAATTTCACCAGGGCAAACAGGTTACTCACATCGGTAATGGCCACGGCGGGCATACCCAGCTCACGGACCTGATTCACCAGGTCACGGACAACCACTGTGCCATCGACAAGAGAATATTCACTGTGTAGACGAAGATGTACAAAAGACGCTGCAGAGGTCGTGCTGGGCAGGCTGTTGGAGAGGGTGTCAGGGGCGACACTGGAGCTATTTGAAGAAGGACTATCGATATTTGTTTGCGACATCTTGCGCTCTTTTAACAGCGGATTTTAAACTGACTTTAAAGATCGGGCTTTAGCTGAATCGAGCCTTTCATTATTCTCCTCTCTGAGGCTAATGACAAAAACAAGGCAATACGAGGGCCATGAAGAAACCTTTATATCCAGCCTTGACTAAAACCGATCGACGACACTGGCCCGAATAGCAATGGCCTCCTGGATTAATTCCAGTCCAGTTTTATTGGTCGGCGGCAGATCAACATCGCTACTGCCCAGCGGCGTAATACGCTCACCCCATTTGACCAGAGTCGCGCCCCAGGTAAGCCCGGCACCGAATGCCGCCATCAGAATGGTCATGCCCGGCTTAACCCGTCCTTGCTCAAGGGCCTCACAAAGTGCGATGGGTATGCTGCTGGTCGAGGTGTTCGCATAATGATCCAGCGTAACCACGACCTTGTCCATATCGGTGCCAAGTCGCTTGACCAGGGCCTCAATAATTCTCAGATTAGCCTGGTGAGGGATAATCAAATCGACATCCTCAAGCCCAAGCCCGGATTGCCCAAGTACATCGGTACAGGCACTGGCCATACCGGTCACGGCATTTTTAAAAATCTCCTTGCCGTGAAAATCGATAGTAATATCCAGCGGTCGATGTTGAGCGATGGCATCCAGACCATAATCGGGAATTGCCAGCAACTCGCGGGTATCTTCAATGCAACCCAACTTACCCTGGATAAAACCGCTTTTCTGGCCTGAAGCCTGCAAAACCATTGCGCCAGCACCATCGCCAAACAGGATGGCTGAATCTCGCCGCGACCAGTTCATCAGGGAGCTAAGTCTTTCCGACCCCACCACCAGTACTGTTTTGACCGATCCGCTACGAATCATGTCAGACACCATATTAAAGCTGTAGAGGAAACCAGTGCAGGCGGCATTGAGATCAAAACAGGCAGCATTGGTTGCACCCATTGACCGCTGTAGCATAGAGGCTGTGTTGGGTACCACCTCGTCGGCAGTGGTGGTCGCGTAGGCAATAACATCGATATCCTTCGCCGATACCCTGGCACAGGCCAGCGCCCTGACACTGGCAACGTGAGCAAGCTCAACATTCTTCACATGGCTGATACGCCGAGTTTTAATACCCGTACGCTCAGTAATCCATTGCTCGGAGGTTTCCATCACCGTGGTAATGTCATGATTGGTCAACCGCGCCGGTGGCAAGCAAGATCCCCAACCGATAATTTGCGCGTAAGTCATGACCATCCTCTGTTCATAGCGAGTAGTGTGTTTGTGTCTTGTTTTAAGCGTATTTAGTCTAGTGCCTAACTACGTGTCTAACAATTTGTCTAAGCAGCTCTCAAATAATCTTGATTAGCTGAAGCTACATCACGGTCTAGATTCTCCAGCACTTAAGCGGCAGTTGCAATAAAGTTGTCACAATTTGCGGCCTTGAGCGTGTTTTTATTCGACGCTTTGCTATTCGTCGTCCGGTAACAATTCAGCTACGGGCCTGAACGAACGTCGATGTACGGGACATGGCCCTAAGTGTTTTAAGGCCATAAGATGCTGTCGGGTACCGTAACCTTTGTGGGCGGCAAAACCGTAGCCCGGGTAGACCTGATCCAGTGCTCGCATTTCCTTGTCACGCGTCACCTTGGCGACAATGGACGCCGCACTAATGGCAGGAACTTTGGTATCGCCTTTGACAATAGCTTGAGACGCCCAGCTCCAGTCGGGACAACGGTTGCCATCGACCACTACGAATTCCGGCCTGATCGACAGCCCGTCAACCGCTCTGGACATTGCCAATAGCGTCGCCTGTAGTATATTTAGCTCATCGATCTCGGCAATATTTGCGCGACCAAGGCTATAGCAGGAAACGCTCGATATAATCTCTGAAAAAATCTTCTCACGGCGGTGAGCGGATAATTTTTTAGAATCTGCCAGACCGTCAACAGGTCTTTGCTGATCGAGAATAACTGCAGCGGCGACAACATCTCCTGCGAGTGGGCCTCTACCAACCTCATCAACCCCAGCTAACAACAAACCATCATAGGGAAATGAATCAGTCACCCGAGCTTGTCTCCGTTTTCCCGGAGCTAGACTCATCGGGGCGAGACTCACGAGCCCCAGACTCAAGCGGACTAAGCTCAATCAAATCAAGCACCGTATCCGCCGCTATGCTGCTCGCATCCCTACGCAATTTCTTATGCAGCTCGGTAAATCTCTCGGTGACACGTTTATAACGTTGTGGCTCTTGTAGCATGGCCAACAAACCTTCGGCCAAGTTTTCTACTGTCGCCTCACTCTGGAGTAACTCAGGTACCAGTTCTTCCCCAGCCAGTAAATTAGGTAATGACACGTAGGGCACTTTCAACATCCGCGAGATTATCGCGTGGCTCAACCAGCCGGTTTTGTAACTCACCACCATCGGCTTTTTTAACAGCATTGCCTCCAGGGCCGTTGTTCCAGAAGCCAGTAATACCGCATCCGCTGCCGCCATCGCAGCGTGGGACTGGCCATCAATCACAGTCACAGAAACATCCTGAAAATCAGCCATCAGGATATCCAGCTGATGACGTCGAGCCAGATTGGCAGCCGGAAGAATAAAGCTGAGTTCGGGAATGGCTTGCTGACAGCGACGGGCCGTTTCCAGAAACAAGCGTCCCAAATGGGCAATTTCACCTTTCCTGCTACCGGGTAGAAGTGCCACCAGAAGCTTTTCCTGGTCACCTAAACCCAACTCAGCCCGCGCTTTATCTCGATCCGGCAGTAAGGGAAGCTCATCGGCCAGGGGATGACCAACAAAGGTCACCGGCACATCGTGGGTTTTATAAAATTCTGCTTCGAAAGGCAGTAAGGTGAGCATGTGATCGACAGCGCGAGCAATCTTGGTAATACGTTTCTGTCGCCAGGCCCATACCGATGGACTCACATAATGCACTGTCCTGATGCCTTCCTTGCGCAGCTTTAACTCAAGACCCAAATTGAAGTCTGGGGCATCAATACCAATAAAAGCCGCTGGCGGTCGCGCGCTAAAGTGATCTCGTAAACCGCGACGAATGCTTAGCAAGGTAGGCAGGTTTTTAAGCGGCTCTACCAGACCCATCACCGACAGCGGCTCCATGGGAAACAGCGATTCCAGTCCCGCTGCCATCATCAGCGGGCCACCTACACCTTCAAAACGGATAGTTGGATGCTTTTTCCTGATCGCCACCATTAAGGCCGCGCCCAGACTGTCGCCGGACATTTCGCCTGCCACCAGACCGATGCGCTGCGCTGTGGTCATGGCAGACTGAGAGCTCTAACGAATAATACCGCGTGTTGAGCCGCGGATTGAATCAATGAATGGCTGCACCACGTCCTTGTGCTCTTCAAGCGCATCAAGTCTCGCCAGTGCTTCGTCCTGCTTCAAACCCTGACGATAGACTGTTTTATAGGCTCGATTGATTGCCGTAATCTGATCTTTACTAAAACCCCGGCGCTCCAGGCCCACCTTGTTAATAGTGCGTGGTACAGCCGGATGGCCAGCAGCCATCACATAAGCGGGTAAGTCCTGATTCAGGTAGGCGCCGGCGCCCAAAAAAGCGTAAGCACCAATACGCACAAACTGATGAATGAGGGTATAGCCCGATAAAAATACCCAGTCTCCGACGTGAATATGACCGGAAATAGAGGCATTATTGACCAGAATGGTGTGGTTACCGACCACGCAATCATGACCAATATGTACATAGGCCATGAACAGATTATCGTTGCCAATCAGGGTTTCGCCATTATCCTGCACCGTGCCTCGATGGACGGTTACCCCTTCACGGAAAATATTACGGTCACCAATCACCAGGCGGGTCGGCTCACCGTTATATTTCATATCAGGGGTATCTTCACCAATGGTGGAGAACTGGAATATCCGGTTTTGCGCACCGATAACTGTTGGCCCCTTAATCACCACATGGGAGGCAACGACGGTGTCGTCACCGATGACCACCTTCGGACCAATAACGGTCAGCGGGCCAATTTCAACGCCTTTACCAAGCTCCACCGATGGGTCAATAACGGCTGTGGGATGAACATTTGCCATCAGGGATCAAAACCCTGCAAGGCACAAAGAATGGTGGCCTGACAGGTCAGCTGTCCATCGACCGTCGAACGACATTTAAAGCGCCATATATTACGTTTATTCGAATCAATCTCTGCCTCAAGCATGAGTTGATCGCCTGGCACTACAGGGCGCTTAAAACGCACTCCGTCAACACCGGCAAACAGATACAGGGCATCATCTTCTGGCTTCTTGTTCACCGTCGCAAAACCCAATAGGCCCGCTGCCTGAGCCATCGCTTCAATAATCATCACACCGGGGAAAATGGGCTCTTTTGGAAAATGACCACTAAACACCTCTTCATTCATGGTGATGTTTTTATACGCAAGAATACGTTTACCCAGCTCTATTTCAACGACCCGATCCACTAACAGGAAGGGGTAGCGGTGCGGCAGGAGTTTCTGTATGTCTTCAATGCGCATTTAATATCTCGGGTTCAATGAATAATTCAATCGATTATTTCTGGTTTTTTTCAAGCTGTTTCAAACGCCTGGCCATATCGTCCAACTGACCAAATCTGGCCGCGTTCTTCCGCCATTTTGGGGTTTCGTACATATGTATGCCCGATGAGTATGAGCCTGGTTTATCGATAGACTTGGAGAGCGCCGTGCGAGCCATTGCCTGGACATTGTCACATATCGTGACATGACCAACAGCCCCTGCCTGACCTGCAAAAATACAGTTTTTACCGATGGTCGCACTGCCCGCAATGCCTGCAAAGGCCGCCATCGCGGTGTTCTCACCGAGGCGCACGTTATGAGCTACCTGGACATGATTATCAAGCACCACACCATCCTCGATGACCGTATTACCTAAAGCGCCCCGATCAATGGTCGTACAGGCTCCGATCTCGACCCGATCCCCGATCTCAACCCCGCCCAACTGGTGGATTTTTACCCACTGGCCGCCCTCATTAGCAAAACCAAAGCCATCTGCGCCAATCACCGCACCGCTGTGAATGGTGCCATTACGGCCAATGCTGATGCCGTGGTAGATACTCACGTTTGCCGAAATCCAGGTATCACAGCCGATAGAGCTGTGATTGCCGATATAGGTGCCCGCACCGATGCTGACACCCGATTCAATCACTACGCCTTCGCCGATAACCACATATGGGCCGATGGATGCTTCGGGTGAGATTGTTGCGGAATCAGCGATAACGGCAGTTTCGTGGATGCCTATAGCTGCCTTGGGTGCCTCGTTAAACCAGGCGGTAATACGGGCATAGCCGAGGTAAGGATTATCAAGGATCAGTTTATTACCGTGGTACTGATCGGCGAATCGGGGTTCGAGAATAACCGCCGTTGCCGATGTTGAAGTCAGTAATTTTTGATAGCTTTTGTTTGCCAGAAAAGCCAGCTGGCCTTGCCCCGCATCTTGCAGGGTATTGAGTCCGGTAACGACACAATCAGGATCACCGCTCAGCTCAGCGCCAAGAAAATCAGCGCACTCTCGCAAGGTGTAGGCAGCGTCCATTAGCATCTCCCTATTAGGCGTAAATGCGACAGTGTCGATTCCAGCAAACCATCCATCCGAGGTAATTAACGATAGTTCCGATAGCCAATGCCCACCCCGCTAGGCTAAAACTACAAAGCATTGTCACCGATTAAGCGGTCATCAATTTAACGAGACGGCCAAACGAGACCATTAACAAGCTCGTCAAAACTATTGGGTCTTCTTATTCAGTCGATCAATAAGCTTGGACGTCAAATCCATGTCAGGCGTTGCCGAGATAACCGCTTCTCGTTGCAGCAATAGCATGATTTTCTCTTCTGTCACCAGCTCTTTAACCGCTTCCAGAGCCTTGGGTTGCAGCTCCTGCATGATACGGTTCTGCAAATCCTTAATTTCCGCCTGAAGCTTGCGAGACACCAGCTCCAGATCTGCGCGCAAATATTCCATCTTCTTCTGATACTCAGCACCCTGTTCCTGCGACAGGGTCATGGCCTTGCCTTCGACTTCTTTTTGCAGGGCTTTCATATCTGCAGCGAGACTGTCGTACTTGGCCTGTTGAGTAGCAAATTCTGAAGCGCTCTGCAATTCATCCTGACGCTGCTTGGCCACCTCGGTACTAAATATCGCACGCGCCACATCGACCACGGCAATTTTGGTTTCGGCAAGCGCTGCGCCACTAAGAACCAATAAACTGCATGCTAATACTAAAATTCTTTTCACATTATCCCCTTTAACTTTCATACCTGACTGTTTTTAAAGCACACTCAGAAGCCCTGCCCCATAGAAAACTGGAAGACTTCTTTTTCATCGAACTCGTTATCATTAAATGGCGAAGCCAGGCTCACTGTTATCGGCCCAAACCCGCTTATCCATGTGCCACCGATACCAAATGAGTAGCGTAACTCGCCGATATCAGGGCTAAAGCAATTTTCCTGAAAGTCGTTACATTCAGTATCAAAGATATTGCCTGCATCAAAAAACACGACGGCCTGAACACTGCGGTTATCCTTCATAAAAGGCACCGGGAATATTAATTCAGCACTGCCCACGGCCTTAACATTACCACCAAAGGGATCGGGGTCATCAAAACCGGGAACCGGTGTATCTTGCGGGCCCATTGAGTTACGTTTATAACCCCGCACCGAGTTGAAGCCACCGCCGTAATAGTTCTTGAAAAACGGCAAACGATCACTGTCACCCATGCCGATCCCGTAACCAATATCTGTTTTTAAACGTAGGGTCAGACGCTTGGTGATGGGCTTGAAATACTGTGCAGCGTAGCTCAATTTAATATAATCAAGATCCATGCCCGGCACTGTAAATTCTATTCCTGCCCGCTGGGAACTACCACGGGTCGCCAAAATCCCTCTGTTCAGCGTCGACCGAGACCAGTTCAGGTTGCCGGACACCGTCGTGTAATTGTCACCATTATCAAGCAAAAACTGGACGATTTCTAAAGACGGAAATACACCCACATCAATCGACAAATTTTCGATATTGACGCCGTAACTGATTCTCGAGGTCTCGCTCAGCGGATACCCAAAGCTGACTCCGGTGGTGAAACTGTCCGAGGTATATTCGGCCACATCAAAGTCACCATAATCGGTCGTCACGTAGGAAAACTGATAACCCGCGCTGACACCATCTTTAGTGAAATAAGGATCTCTTAAAGATACCATCGCACTGGTGCGATATTTGCTCTGGTTTACACCAAAACTGACCGCATTACCGGTACCAAGGAAATTTTTCTCCTGAATATTACCGCCCAGAATAAGACCGGAACCCTGAGCTACACCGAGACTGGCTCCAACGCTACCCGATGGCTGCTCTTCGACGGTATAAAAAACGTCGAGTTGATCGTTAGTTCCCGGCACCTCGCGGGTTTCAACTTTGACTTCTTTAAAATGACCCAGGCGCTCCAGGCGCACTTTAGAATGCTCGATCAACTCCGTAGACGCTGAGGCGGCTTCGAGTTGTCGCATTTCACGGCGCAACACCTCATCATCAGTTTTGGTGTTACCGCGAAATTCAATGCGTCGAACATAAGCACGCTTGCCGGGATTAACAAAGAAGGTGACGGTTGCTGTTTTGTCATCTTCGTTGATTTCTGGATAGGCTTCTACTTCAGCAAAGGTGTAGCCTTCGGTGCCGAGCCGTTTGGTGATGAATTCTTTGGAGGTCGTCATCAAGGACTGGGAGAAAATCAAACCTTCACGCATGATGATCAGTCGCCGCGCCTGCTCCTCGGTCATGATTAACTCACCGGCCAGTTCGACCTTGTTAACCGTGTACACCTCGCCTTCGCTGACATTGACCGTGATAAATACCGTATCTCTATCTGGGTTTATTGATACCTGTGTAGAATCGATTGAAAACTTCAGATAACCGCGATCGAGATACCAGGACTCGATCCGCTCAAGATCGCCAGATAGCTTTTCTCGAGCGTATTTATCATCGTTAAGAAAAAACGACAGCAAACCGGTGGTTTTTAAGTCAAACAAGGCAATCAGTGTATCGTCATCAAAAACATTATTGCCGACGATGTTGATATGTTTAATCGCCGCTACCGAACCCTCATCTATGGTCAGAGTCACTGCCACCCTGTTGCGCGGCAGATCACTGACTTCCGCAATAACGTCAGCCCCATAACGACCCTGAGAGACATATTGCCGCCGCAGCTCCTGACTCATACCCTGCAAGACCGATTGCCGGAATATCTGCCCCTCATCGAGCCCTGCACCGTGCAGGGCTTCGAGCAATTGCTCCGTCTCGATAGCCTTATTGCCGGTGATATTAATTTCCGCAATGGCCGGCCGCTCGGTAACGATAATCACCAGTACGTCTTCATCCCGTGCAATGCGTATATCGTCAAAATAACCGGTCTGAAACAGGGCCCGAGTTGCCTCACGAATACCTTCTTCATCGATTAGCTCACCGGCACTGACCGGCAGGGCAGCGAAAACGGTGCCCGCTGACACCCGCTGCAAACCATCGACACGAATGTCTTCGATCTGGAACAGTTCAGCATGGGCTAACGCGGAAAAAACGCACAAAAGCAACGGCAATAAAAGTCGTTTCATGTAAGTTAAGGCAACTCTTTGTTGTTAATATTCAAACGATCAGTTACAGCCGAGCGATGTCATTGTATAGCGCCAGCACCATCAAACCAACGACAAAAAAAAGTCCCAGACGATAGCCCAACTCCTGCACTCGCATCGACACTGGACTGCCTTTGACCAATTCCGCAAAGTAATACGCGAGATGTCCCCCATCCAGGATGGGGATAGGCAGCAAATTCAACACACCCAGACTGACACTTAACAATGCCATAAACTGTAAAAATGCTGCCACGCCGTAGCTCGCAGAAGCGCCCGCTACTTTAGCAATGGTAATAGGTCCACTCAAGTGCTCCAGGGAAATATCCCCCACTATCATTTTTTTCACGGAGTCGAAAATCATCACCGTCGTTTTACCGG
This sequence comes from uncultured Pseudomonadales bacterium, assembly GCA_937998635.1. Lineage (GTDB taxonomy): Bacteria > Pseudomonadota > Gammaproteobacteria > Pseudomonadales > Porticoccaceae > HB2-32-21. The sequence goes on along the minus strand of CALLDA010000139.1, from coordinate 10,987 downwards.
TTTGCGAGCAGGCTTTACCCAGGGCTGCCAGCACACCGTATTCAGTTTCTCGGTAAAAACCTTCAGGCCAGCTCGGTGCCACTACGGTCATACCCACCTGGCCTATACGCTGCTTATCTTTAGTCACCACTAACTTCGGGGTCATGCTTAGAGAGATGGCTTCATCACCACGCTCCACCAGCACCAACAGACTTTGTCCAGGGTGGGCACGAACATATTCTACCCAGTCAGCCCAGTCCTTCACTTCATTGCCATCGACCGACAGCACCAGGTCGTTCGACTGCATACCCGCCATAGCAGCAGGATCACCCGGGGTCAGTTGATCGGCTATAGGTAAAATCTTAGGGCGGTATAAAGTGAGACCAATAGTGCCGATAGGGTCGGGATTCTTCGCGTCAATATCCCAGCCCCGCAATGCTGCCTCACTTTCATATTCCAGGTCAGAATCTGGATAACGGGCAGTAAAGCGAATGGTGCCCTCCTCACCAATTCGCCTTACCAGCTGCTCTCCTAGCTCCTGCCAGGTTGAGATTGGCTCGCCATCGACAGCGACAATTTCCTGACCACTTTCGAGGCCGGCAGCATCGGCAATGGATCCGGTAGACACCTCATCAATGATCGGTGCCACGCCCTGTACGCCCAGCATAAAAACAATCCAGTAGGCCAGCACTGCCAAAACAAAGTTTGCCAGAGGCCCGGCAGCGACGGTTGCCATGCGTTGAACGACGGATTTTCGGTTGAAGGCATAGGGCAAATCCGCCTCTGCCACATCACCTTCTCGCTCATCGACCATTTTAACGTAGCCACCCAGTGGCAACGCAGCGATAACAAACTCGGTATCATAACGATCCCGCCAACGTAGTAGTCCAGGACCAAAACCTATAGAGAAGCGCAGCACTTTTATGCCACAGAGCCGCGCCACCCAAAAGTGCCCAAACTCATGAACCGTAACTAACACACCCAGCACTATCAGGGTGTAAAAAATCATCTCAACTATCGCCATGTATCATCTCGAATTTGTGTTTACTCATCAGCCATTGTTTCTACAAAGCCATACCCTGCTAAGAACTTAAGTAGTCACTGCTTTTTCGGACCAAAAGCAAACTCCCGGGCCAAAGCGCGCGCCCTGATATCTGCGTCTTGGACTGCCCCAAGAGTATCCGGTTCACTGCTCGACCAAGCTTGCATCACAGCAGCGACGATATCCGCTATCCGAGTAAAAGCAATTCTACCCTCCAGAAAGGCCTCCACTGCAATCTCATTAGCGGCATTAAGCGCCGCTGGTGCATCGCCACTGTCACGAGCTGCCGACCGCGCAAGTCCCAGACAGGGGAATCTGCTAATGTCTGGGGGTTCAAAACTTAAGGTTCCCGCCGCGGCCAAATCCAGCATCGCCACCCCGGACTCTATACGTTCCGGCCAGGCTAGGCCGTGAGCGATAGGCGTCCGCATATCCGGATTGCCTAATTGCGCCAATACCGAACCATCGGCGTATTCTACCAGAGAGTGCACAATGCTCTGGGGGTGGATAATAATTTCCACATGGGCCTCATTAACATCAAACAACCAGCAGGCCTCGATCAACTCAAGACCCTTATTCATCATGGTCGCCGAATCCACAGAGATTTTTCTACCCATCGTCCAGTTCGGATGAGCACAGGCCTGATCCGGTGTCACTGAAGACAGCTCGTCTAAAGGCGTGGTACGGAAAGGCCCACCGGAACCCGACAGGAGTAACTTTCTGACCCCCGGAATATTGATTACTTGAGCGCTATTTTTGGCCTTAACCTGTTTATTTGTATTTGGGTTTGCATTGCTTGCACCACAGGCAAAACTTTCAGGCAGGCACTGGAAGATGGCATTGTGCTCGCTGTCAATCGGCAAGAGCGTAGCGCCGCTATCTCGCACCGCTGCCATAAACAGACCACCGGCCATGACCAGCGCCTCTTTATTGGCGAGTAAAACCTTTTTGCCCGCACGCACCGCCGACAATGTCGGCTCTAAACCGGCGGCGCCGACAATCGCCGCCATCACCACGTCAACCTGATCATCCCCCGCCACTGCGGCCAGCCCTTCACTACCGGACAAGACCTGAGTTTCTACCGGCACCCGCGTTTTCAGCCATTGCGCTGACTGTGTCGATGTAACCACCGCATACCGAGGTTTAAATTGCTGGCACTGACTCACTAATTCTTTGAGCCGACTGTGACCAGTCAGGGCAAAAACGCTGTACCTCTGTGGATGGCGCGCCACCACATCAAGGGTACTGACGCCAATCGAGCCGGTTGAGCCTAAGATCGTTAGCGCTTGCATAAAGATCGCCTGGACAGATCGCGAGCAACAACTATTGAGTGCACGAATACCAGCGAAGCCGAGCCAAAGGAAAAAACATCGAGCCGACCGTTCACGATAAATGCTCATATAACAAGGCGTAGAGCAGAGCAAATACCGGCAATGCAGCCGTTAAACTGTCGATGCGATCAAGGACACCACCGTGGCCTGGCAAAATTGAACCACTGTCCTTTACCCCGCGATGGCGCTTGACCATGCTCTCCAGCAAATCGCCCACCACTGAAGCCAGCCCTGTCGTGCCCGCTAACAATAACCAGGCCCACCACTGACTCTGCTCATTGGCCATCAATAGCGCGAAACAAACCGTTACCAGAGCAATAGCCGACACACCCCCGATCACTCCTTCCCAGGTTTTCCCTGGGCTGACCTGCTCCGCCAACTTATGTCGCCCAAAGGCTCGTCCAGAAAAAAATGCAGCAATATCTGCCAGCGCGACAAGCAAAACAACACTCAGTACCAGCCACTCGCCGTCGGTCATGAGCACTAAAGCCGCTAATGCCACCCAGGTTGGTACCAACACCACAAAACCCATCGCCGCGCATATCCAGGGCCGCCCCCACAATAGTGCACTACTCGGATAACCCTGAATCCACAACAGCGCCAGAGCCCACCAGGCGCATGCCCAGGCAAGCACAGAACGAAGATGATTTCCGAATAAATTATCGAATAAACCGCCGAATAAATTACCGTCTAAACTGTCCGGATCACTGGCCGTATCAAACCCAAGCCACAGCGCAGACAAAGCCAGAGCAAGCAGCAAGCAAATCACATAAAGCCCACGAACAGCCAGACTAGAGATATCTGCAAGGGCGCTCCACTCCCAGGCCCCATAGGCGATAACTACAGCCATAAGAACGATAAAACTTTGGGCTGGCAAACAAAACAGCGCGACTAAAAAACCACTGGCCAGGATGATTGCAGTGATGACTCTCTGCTTAAGCACTAAGCGTCTTCTCTTTTCGATAGCAGCAATTGACTAGAACTCAAACCGAAGCGACGCTTACGGCTCTGGTATTCGTTGATGGCAAGCGCGAAGGCATCTTCACCAAAATCAGGCCAATAGCAGCTGGCAAAATAAAATTCGGTATAAGCCATCTGCCACAGGAGAAAGTTACTGATCCGCTGTTCGCCAGCAGTGCGTATGCACAGATCTGGAGGCGGAAGATCGGCGAGACATAACTCCCCGGCAAGCATCTCTTCGGTAATTGCAGCGGGGTCCAATTCACCCTGGGCGGCTTTTTCAGCCAGCGTCCGGGCAGCTTCGGTAATATCCCAACGGCCACCATAATCCACCGCCAAAATTAAATCCATCTCACCACCGGCGGTTTGTGCCTCGGCCTTTTCTATACGTTTTCGCAAACCTTTACTGAAACGATCACGCTCACCAATCACCCGGAGACACACGTTCTTATCTCTTAATTCCCGCGCTTCATTTCTGATATAAGTGGCAAACAGCGTCAGCAAACCCCTCACTTCTGACCTGGGGCGTTGCCAGTTTTCGCTACTAAAGGCAAACAAGGTTAGCGTTTCGATACTATATTCACGACAGGCATTAAGAACATTACGCACGTTCTCGACCCCGGTTCGGTGTCCTGCCACGCCACTGAGTCCTCGTTCCTGGGCCCAGCGATTATTACCATCCATGATAATTGCCACATGACGAAGCGGGCAGTTCAGGTCTAGACCAGCCAGGTCAGTCATATTTGCGTCTGTGCAGAAGCTATCAATTCAGATCTCCATTAAATCCTTTTCTTTAACACCGAGTGCCTCATCGATAGCGGCGATAAAACTATCGGTTATTTTCTGCACCTCATCCTGTGCACGGCGATCTTCATCCTCAGTAATTTCTTTTTCTTTTAACAAGTCTTTGAAGTCGGACAGGACATCACGCCGGATATTACGTACCGCAACTTTAGAGTTTTCCGCTTCCTGGCGGGCATGGCGAATGAAGCCTTTTCGCGTCTCTTCCGTTAGGGCTGGCATGGGAATACGAATAACCTCTCCCGCCGTTGAAGGATTCAGCCCAAGGTCAGATTTCATAATGGCTTTTTCGATATCCTGCACAAGATTTTTTTCCCAGGGCGTCACTGCCAGCGTCCGGGCATCTAAAACAGAGATATTAGCCACCTGAGCCAGCGGCGTATCACTACCGTAATAGCTGACATAAACAGCCTCCAGAATACTGGGATGCGCCCTGCCCGTGCGGATTTTATTCATCGCATGACCCAAAGCCTCGACAGTTTTTTCCATACGTTCTTTAGCATCTGCTTTTAATTCATTAATCATCTCTTACCCTCCGCCGCCGGCAGTTCCTCGATCAAAGTACCCTCGTTACCACCCACCACAATGCTCAGCAGTGCTCCAGGCTTTGACATACGGAACACCCGCACTGGCATGTTGTGCTCTCGACACAAACAAATCGCCGTCAAGTCCATTACCTCAAGTTTTTTATCGAGCACCTGGTCGTAGGTCAATTGCTCATATAACTCAGCATCAGGTGTTTTAAAGGGGTCAGCAGAATATACGCCATCGACTTTTGTCGCCTTTAACACCAGCTCAGCGTCGATCTCAATGCCTCGCAAGCAGGCTGCTGAATCAGTAGTAAAAAGAGGGTTACCGGTACCCGCTGAAAAAATAACCACTTCACCGGATGATAAATAGCCTAAGGCACGACGCCGATCATAATGTTCAACCACACCACTCATGGGTATCGCTGACATCACCCTGGCCGAAATATTGTTGCGATCCAGAGCATCACGCATGGCTAAACCATTCATTACGGTTGCCAACATGCCCATGTGATCACCGGTCACCCGCTCCATGCCTGCGGCGCTTAAAGCCGCACCGCGAAACAGGTTACCGCCACCGATCACCAACCCAACCTGAACGCCAATACCCACCAACTGGCCGATTTCAAGGGCCATACGATCGAGAACTTTAGGATCAATCCCAAAGCCCTCGTCGCCCATTAGCTCCTCGCCGCTCAGTTTCAGCAGGATGCGTTTATATTTTTTATCCTTGCCACTGCTATTACTCATCCTGGCTCCAGACTTACACTTTTCTAAACTTAAAACTACTTCTGGGCACTGATTTGCGCTGCGACTTCCGCAGCAAAATCTTCTTCTTTTACTTCGATGCCTTCACCGACTTCGAAACGCGTAAAGCCTTTTATATCCGCTCCGGCCGCCGCTAACAACTTACCCACTTTAATATCAGGATCTTTAACAAAAGCCTGCTCAACAAGACTGCTTTCAGCAAGGAACTTCTTGACTCGACCGGAAACCATTTTTTCAATAATTTCTTCCGGCTTACCGCTTTCCTGAGCCTGAACCATATAAATATCTTTTTCTTTAGCAATTAAATCGGCCGGCATGTCTTCTGGTTTCGCCACCTGTGGATTAAGCGCTGCTATGTGCATAGCGACATCTTTGGCCACCACGCTATCGCCGCCATCCAGGGCGACCAGTACAGCTATGCGATTATTACTGTGTACATAACCATCAACCAGCGGCGCTTCCATCAGCTGGACTCTTCTGACACTGATATTTTCACCAATTTTCTGCACCAGGGCTTCCCGAGTTGATTCCATTTCGGCATCCATCAGGTCCTCTACATTGGCCAGTTTGCCGTCAAAGGCTTTATCAACCACAGCGCTTACAAAGGCCTTAAAACCCTCATCACGGGCGACAAAGTCAGTTTCTGAATTGACTTCAACCACCACGCCGTAGCTGCCGTCGTCCGCCACTTTCAGCATCACCATGCCATCGGCAGCGGTGCGCCCGGCTTTCTTAGCGGCTTTCATACCGCTGGATTTACGCAAATCTTCGATAGCCTGTTCGATATCTCCGGCAGCTTCGACCAACGCTTTTTTACATTCCATCATGCCCAGCCCGGTGCGCTCACGAAGCTCTTTAACCTGGGTCGCTTTAATAGCAGTCATCGACAGATCCTCTTAAATATTCAACTTAAATTGATAAAAAGGGGGCCACGCCCCCTTGATAATAGTTTGTCCAACAAAGCAGCAAAGGTAACCTGGATCAGCCTGGCTCCCCACTTGTATCGGCTTGCTCTGGGGTCTCACTTTCTTCTATGACCGGTGCTTCTTCCGCTTCCGCTTCTGCTTCTGCCTCTTCACCCGTGACCTCAACAAATTCATCACGAACCGACAGGTCGGCATCCCCTGACTTACCGGACAAAATGGCATCGGCCATAGCGACTGCGTACAAATTAATGGCCCGGATCGCATCGTCATTACCGGGGATGACAACATCAATGCCATCGGGGTTACTATTAGAGTCAACAATACCGATGACAGGGATGCCCAGCTTATTGGCTTCCTCAACCGCGATGCGCTCATGATCCACATCGATCACAAACAGCGCGTCGGGTAAGCCGCCCATATCCTTAATACCACCGATGGAGCGCTCTAGCTTTTCCATCATGCGCATACGAGTCAGCGCTTCTTTCTTAGTGAGCCTATCAAAGGTTCCATTCTGACTTTCTGTCTGGAGGTCCCGATAACGTTTGATAGAAGCCCGAATCGTCTTGTAGTTGGTCAACATGCCACCCAGCCAACGATTAGCCACATAGGGCATACCAGCGCGCTCAGCTTGTTCCTGAATAGCTTTTTGTGCCGCACGCTTGGTGCCAACAAATAATACTTTATTACCATTGCTACCCAGTTGACGCACTTGTTCCAGCGCCGCATTAAAGGCGGGCAAAGTGTGCTCAAGATTGATAACGTGGATTTTATTGCGAGCGCCGAAGATATAGGGGCTCATTTTAGGGTTCCAGTAACGGGTCTGGTGACCGAAGTGAACACCGGCCTTTAACATGTCACGCATGCTGACAGTCGTCATAAGTTTTCCTCAAAGTTGGGGTTAATCTTCCACATACCCCATTGACCAACCCATTATCATTAAACCCACATAGTGGTACAGCTAATGACGAGGGCACCCGGATCAATGTGCCGGTATATGTGCGAATTTAAAAAACTAGCCCAGCGGCCTATCCACTGGCGCGCGCTTTATACCATATACATGCGTTTTATTGAAGCGAGAAGAGCCATAAGCCCGACCATTATTGCCCTTTAATTACCAACACAAACAAAGCTGGCAGCCCAGCACGCATATCCTGGAAACATAAAGTGGCGATTCCATAGCGCGGTGCTATAACTAAGTGGAGCCACAAACAGAATAAATGTTCAGTCACTTCCTTTATAAAAAAGACCTTGCCCATAAAAATTCTAAAACGATATAGGAGCTTCACATGGCAATTTACGACACAATCATCAAGGGTGGCACCATCTTTGACGGTACCCGGGGGCCGCGTTTTACCGGCGACATCGGTATCAAAAACGGTCATATCAACCATATAGATCGCGATGGCAAACTCGATCCCGAGAGCGCAGATAAAGTGATAGATGCTAGCGGACTCAACGTCTGCCCAGGATTTGTTGACCTCCATACCCATTACGACGCGCAAATCCAGTGGGACCCTTACGCAACGCTGTCGGGCTGGCATGGTGTTACATCAATCGTGCTTGGTAATTGCGGTTTTGGTTTTGCGCCCATGGCTCCCGAACTGAGAGAGCGAGCCATGCTGATGATGTCACGAGTTGAGGCCATCCCTCTCGACTCTATGAAAGCAGGCATGAAGTGGGAGTGGGAGTCATTTCCAGAATGGCTGGATTTTCTGGATCGCACTCCCCTCGGTGTCAACGTATTAAGCTATGTGCCCATCAGCCCCATCATGATCACTGTGATGGGCCTAGATGAGGCCAAACAGCGGAATCCCACCCGGGAAGAAACTACCGAAATGTGCCGCTTGCTTGACGAAGCTCTCGACGCGGGGGCCTGCGGTTGGTCAGCACAGCGTCTGGGTAAAGATCAATATGCCGTTCAGCGGGATTATGATGGCACCCCCATGGTGACTGACACTATGAGTGACGACCTGTGTATGGCCTTTGCTGAAGTTATCGGCAAGCGAGGCGCGGGCAATATTCAGCTTACCCAGGTCAATAATTACCACTTTATCGAACAACTGGCACGAGTCTCCGGGCAGCCGCTGATCTTCAACGCCATCGCCTCCAATGACTATCGCCCCCACAGCTTTCGCGAGCTCATTCAGTGGGTCGAACAATGTCAGGCTAACGGCAGTCCCGTTTGGGGTCAGGCGGCGGTAGTGGGCAATGATGAATACTTCATGCTCGCAGATTACAACCTGCTTGATGGCACCGATGAATGGCGTGCCATTACTTTAGGATCGGTCGAGGAACGCATTGAACAGATGCAAAAACCTGAAAACCGAGAGGCGCTACGCAAGCATTACGACCATGGCCGCACACCCATCGTCACTGGGCCGGTGTCAAAATTTGAAGTCAAAGTCGCCATCAATCCAGAAAACAAAAAGTACGAGGGCAAGAGCATAGTCGAAGCGGGTGAAATGATGGGCAAGCACCCGATGGATGCCATGCTTGATATCGCCATCAAAGACAATCTGCAAACAACTTTTTACCATCCGCCCTACAACACCAACAAAGGCCACGCCAAGGAAATCCTTGATTGCGAGTACGCTATTCCTGGAGTATCTGACGGCGGCGCCCACACCAAGTACATCACCATCGGACGTTACACCACCGAGTTTATCGCCAAAACGGTTCGGGAGGATGCCCTGATCAGTCTTGAAGAGGCTCACTATCGCTTATCGGCAATGCCTGCTAAATGTGCGGGGTTTAAGGATCGCGGCACCCTGGTTCAGGGCGCACCCGCCGATATTTTGGTGTACGACTACGCCAATCTCAATGTCACTCCCGATGAACCCATCATCGCCCATGATTTTCCCGCGGGTGAATGGCGACGGGTCCAATATGCCGAAGGTTATCGTTACATCATGGTTAATGGCACCCTTACCTTTATCGATGGTGAATGCACTGGCGCTACCAGCGGACAATTACTCCGCCACGGCCAGGGCACAAAAATGAGCACACTACAAAGTCAGTCTTCATAAATTTTTCGCGAAGCTGGCTCCGACATTATTTTGTCCGTCGGGGCCAGCCGAACGCTGTGTATCGCGCAAAAATTTGAGCAATACCTGAAAATATTGCCCTCCGCTCGGAGGCTAATCTGGCTAATTTATTCAAGCAATGCTTCCTTATTGACCGAACTTTGGCCATGATAGGGGGCTGATATGAATCAGCTCGTGACTCGACAGTGGTCACATAAGAGGATTAATGGCCACAGAAGAAGTCGATGTTCGACGTTTCAGCGCAAAAGAAAGCTCTACCCGTGTAGGTCGTATACCGACACCTTCCGGATTTCCGGGACTTGGGGATATCAACAGCTACCTTATTTTTCCGGAAGACAATTCCGATGAACTCATCCTGATTGACACAGGTGTCCGTTCGGACGAAGCCTGGCAATCGCTTAACGATGGTCTTAAGCAGCTCGATTGCCGCGTCGAAGACATCACCAAAATCATTCTCACCCACGGCCATACCGATCATTATGGTCAGGCCCATCGCATCCATAAAGCCTCGGGCTGTGAGCTCTGGGCCCACGAAAACTTGTGGATGACCATTGAACGCATGCAACCGCCGCCCGACCGGCTTGAAAAGGAGCTATATTATTATTCGCTTTGGGGCGTAGATCAGGAACTGGTCGATAAAGCCCTGGCCAGACGGGCGGGTTTTGCCAGCACCTATGAGGCCATGGAGCCGACGCATCTACTCAAAGACGGCGAGCAAATCGACATTCCCGGTTTCAACCTGGAAACAGTACATACGCCCGGTCATTGCCCGGATGAAGTCATCTACTGGCAGGCAGAATCACAGGTGATATTTTCCGGTGATCATTTACTGCCTCACATTACGCCAGTCTGCCTGTTACAAATTCCTTACGGCGACGAGGCGAGACCGCCGTCGCTTATCCAGTACCAGGCATCGCTAGCCAAAGTCGCACCCTATCCAGCGAGGGTGACCTATCCTTCCCACGGCGAGCCAATTCTGGATCACTGTGAACTGATCAACTCCTATAACCTGTCAACTGACCGGCGCTTATTAAAAATCAGCCGCATCCTCGAAAAAGGCGGCTGGATGAACCCAATGGAAATCGCCAAAGAGTTATTTCCAAAAGCCTGGCAGGAGCAAATGGTTCCGGTCATGTCAGAAATTCTAGGCCATTGCGATATTCTTGAAGCAGGTGGTCACGTGGCCATGGAAGAAAAAGCAGGGCTGATTCGTTATCGTTATATTTCTACGCCGCCGCCAAGCTAACACAGTAGATAGTGCTGGTCGTTTGCATAAAAACTCACAAAAGCCGACACTAATTAACGACTAACAGCGCGGAGTTAATCACCTGCCCGTGATCGGCAAGATATTCGGGCAAAAGCTTGCCTCTTTCATTTTCATGAACGCCGGCACAGCGTTGCGGATCCATTTTCTTCTGCATTGGTTTGAACTTTCCGACCCGGGGACGGAAGAACGGAAGAAGCGCTCTATGACTCCCAAGCCATGCGGCAATTTGTAGGCATTGACCTGGGCAAGGAGCCGGTGTCGGATGACGTGGTGCCCTGTGGGTAAACTACGATTCTCAATTTTAGATATTTAATGGAGCGCTAGAACCTGGGCAATGAAGTG
>CALLDA010000138.1 GCA_937998635.1 uncultured Pseudomonadales bacterium | reverse complement strand
GAACTGGGATTCCTTCGCCAGCTACCTGGCCTTACTGGACGGCAAGATGGCCATTAACATAGGTTTCCTGGTGGGGCATTCCGCCATCCGCCGTGTGGTGATGGGCGAGGATTCAGACAAGCCGGCAACACCTGAGCAACTTGAGACTATGAAAGACCTGCTAAAAACGTCTCTGGCCGAAGGCGGTATGGGCTTTTCTTCTTCTCAGTCTGCAACCCATAACGATGGCAATGGTGAGCCGGTACCCTCCCGTGCAGCCGACAACCATGAATTGATTGAACTGGCCGGTTGCCTGAAAGATTATCCGGGTACCCTGCTTGAGTTTATTCCCTCGGTTGGCGTATTCAGTGAAGAGCGTCAGCAATTGATGACCGATATGTCCCTGGCAGCACAGCGTTCACTGAACTGGAACGTCATGATTGTTACCAAGGGCACCAAAGATATTGTTAAAGAGCAACTCAAGGCCAGCGACTATGCCGCCAAACACGGCGCCGAAGTTAAGGCACTGACTTTCGCTCAACCGGTGTCTCTGCGCATCAATCTCTGGAGCGGCTTTGGTCTCGATTCCTTCCCCGGCTGGGCTGAAGTACTGGCGCTGCCAATGGACGAGCGAAAAGTTGCCTTCGCTGATCCAGTGGTGCGGGAGAAACTGGTGCGAGGCATTTCACACCCTGATGTCCCCATCGTGTTACGCGCCACCGGCAATTTCAAAAAAATGTTGGTGGAAGAAACCTTCTCCGAAGCAACCAAAAAATACGAAGGCCGCATCATCGGTGAAATGGCCGAAGAAATGGGCATGGAACCCAGCGACCTGTTTTTCGATATTGCAGTAGCTGACGACCTTAAAACCACCTTCCTGCCCAACCTCGGTGGTCACGATGACGAAAGCTGGGCCTTGCGCGGTGAAGTATGGCGCGATGATCGCACCCTGGTCGGTGCCTCCGATGCCGGAGCCCACGTCGATATGATCGACACCTTCGCCTTTAGCACCACCCTGCTCTCAGAAGGTGTGCGAGATCGCGGTTTGCTCAGTCTCGAAGAGGGGGTTCATCAAATTACCGATCGACCAGCACGCTTTATGGGTCTCATTGAACGGGGACGTTTACAGGAAGGCTGGCATGCTGATGTGGTAATTTTCGATGAGGCTACTGTCGGTAAAGGTCCTATTCACACTCGCTATGACTTCCCCGCCGATGCTGGGCGTTTATATTGCGAAGCCAACGGTATAGACCGCGTGTTTGTTAACGGCCAGGAAATTGTTCGCGACAATGAATTGACTGGTGCCACACCGGGCATTGTTATGCGCTCTGGTAAAGACACCGAGACTGTGCCAATTCCAGCTTTTAAATAGGCGTAAAGCGCAATCACCACTACTCGCCGTCTAGAAGTAGTGGCCCATTAAAAAATCCGAGGGCCTAACAAGCTCTCGGATTTTTTGTACCTGATAACTGCCACTCACAACAAGAGAGCCATGCTCCTATCAGCCTGTCTGCCCGGCCATTACTTTTGCGCAGGTAAATCAATCTCAATACCGTCGTCGCGCAACCATACATACAGACCCGGAATAACGATCAGGGTTAAAACCGTTGATGAAGCCAGGCCATACATTAGCGAGACAGCCATGCCATGGAACATGGGATCAGGCAGGATAAAAGCCGAGCCCGCTATGCCGGCAATCGCTGTAAGGATAATGGGTTTGGAGCGCACCGCCCCGGCTTCTATGGCCGCCTTGCGCATGGGCATACCCTCACGGCGCTTGGCATGAATAAATTCTATGAGCAGAATTGAATTACGCACAACGATACCTGACAGCGCGATCATTCCCACCGTTGAAGGCATAGAATAGGTCGAATCCATAATCCAGTGACCAAGGATAATCCCGGAAAAACCCAGGGGCACTGGAATCAGCACCACCAGCGGCGTTTTAAAACTACCAAATTGCCCCACCACAAGCATATAAATACCCAGTAAGGCGATGCCAAAGGCCACGCTTAAATCCGAGAAGGTCTCGTTGGTAACATCCCACTCCCCCATCCACAACATGGAGGGTTTACTTTCATCTTCTGGTTGCCCCGAAAAGCGCACTTCGAGCGGCTCTCCTCCCGGCCATTCCATGTCATGCAAGATCCGTTTGACATCCCCCATCGCATACACCGGTCCATCTTTTGGCTCGCCTCGAATGCTGGCCGTAACCATATCCGCGAAGTGGCCATCGCGTCGATAAATAGGATAGGACGCCCGTTCGGAGCTCACATTGACCACATCGCCTAATTCCCGAATTTCGCCATTTAACGTCGATATGGGTGTGGACAATATTCGTTCACTCAAAAACAACGACTCCTTAGTTTGTCGAATAACAATGGGGACCGGATTACGACCATCACCACGATGGGAGTAGCCAAGACTTGCACCACCCAGCAGGGCTGACAAGGTGTCGTAAACCACGCCCTCATCAACTTGATGGAATTCCAGATTTTCCTGATTGATAGAAATCCTCAGGCGCATCGCCGGTTCGCCGAAAGAATCGTCGCTTTCGGTGAGCTCCGGCACCTGATCAAAAGCCTGGCGAACCTTGCGCGCTACACTACGGCGAGTCTCAGCATCGGGCCCATAGATTTCCCCCACCATAATATAAGGCGCTGGCGGCCCGGGTGGTGCTTCAACTACCTCGATGGATGTTTTATCCGGCATAGCTAATGCCTTTAGACGCGCCCTTATTTCCATAACGATGTCATGGCTGGGCCTGTCACGTTCCCATTTATTGACGAGGTTAAGCCTCAGCTCGCCTTGCTCCGGCAACATTCTCATGTAGTCCTGGCGAACCAAACCATAGAAATTATAGGGCCCTGCCGTGCCTGCGTAGAGCTGCATATTTTTTATCTGGGGAATATCACCGACCAGGTGGGCCGCATCTATCAGTACTCGTTCGGTGGCTTCAAGTGTCGAGCCTTCTGGCAAATCAAACAGCACCTGAACATCCTGCTTGTCATCAAACGGCATGATTTTAAATATCACAATACGGTAGTAAGGCAGCAAGAAGGTTAGCAAGGTAAACACCACCACCGCTAACAGGGCCAGCTTTGCTCTGCCCGGGGTCAACAACATGCCGCTAACCACCTGCCGGTAATATCGACCAAATATTCCGCCCTGAGCTGCCTGTTCATCGGCTTGCGAATCTGCAGCCTGATCAGCGCTCTGTGTATCTTCGCCCCCAGTACCCTCCTCACCGCCATGACGTAGTTTCAGCATTGCCCAGGGTACGACCATCAAGGCCAGGAATAGAGAAAAGATCATTGCAGCGGAAGCGGATATGGGTATCGGCTTCATAAACGGTCCATTAAAGCCGGTGCTGTAAAGCATGGGCAACATGGCCGCCACCACGGTAAAAGTCGCAATAATAGTGGGGTTGCCCACCTCGGCAACGGCCTCAATGGTCGCCTGCCGCCAACTGCGGCCATTGAGCATTTTCCAGTGCCTGGATATATTTTCGATCACGACAATAGCGTCATCGGCAAGAATCGCGATAGCGAAAATAATGCCGAACATGGTTAGACGATTGAGGCTAATATCAAGCAACCAACAGACGAAAAAGGTCAGTAACACCGTCGCTGGAATAACCACCAGAATCACCAGGCCTTCGCGCCAGCCAAGGAACAAAGCCATGATGATGACAATCGCGCCAGTGGCCAGCAAGAGGTGTCCCATCAGCTCGTTAGCTTTATGCTCAGCTGTGGCACCATAATCCCGTGTCACCTCGACCTTGACTTCGTCCGGTATCATTCGGCCACGCACAAGCTCCAATCGTTTTAATACGTCTTTGCTGATCTCAACACCATTAGCACCTTTGCGCTTGGCTATAGCCAGGCTAACAGCAGGCATACTTTCAAAAGTATTGTTACCGTTTTCGTCCAGCACCGGCAACATCTGCCGGACACTGTGCTCTTCGAGACTGGCACCCGTAACTATTTTTGCTACGTCGCGCAAATACACCGGTCGGCCATCAAAGGTGGTAATCACCAACAAACCAATATCCGTTGCGCCCTGCAAGGTTTGCCCGGCAATCACCGTCATGGCGCTGTCATCGTGACGCAAACTCCCGGTTAAAAATGCACGATTGGCGTTACGCACTTTTTCCACCACCTGATTTAGGGTCACTCCATAAAGAGACAGCAATTCCGGATCGGGTTCTATGCGAATTTCTTTGGGGTGCGCGCCGACGATGTAAGTAAGACCAACATCATCCACTTTAATCAGCTCATGGTTTAGTTCCTGAGCCAGTTCGGTGAGCATATCCGTCGTCCACCGACCTTCGTTGCCAGGCATGGGTGAAAGCGTCAGGACAACAACAGCGACGTCATCAATGCTACGACCGATAACCAGCGGCTCTGACATGTTTTCTGGCAGACGGTATTTATTGGAATCAATGGCATCGTTGATTCGGGCGATGGCGGAATCGTCATCATGGCCGGTATCAAAACGCACCGTAATAGCAATGGCATCGTCGCGGGTCATGGAATAAATATGTGCCACATTATCGATACCCTTGAGAATGTCCTCAAAAGGCTTGGTGGCCAGTTCAACGATATCTTCTGCTTTAAGCCCAGGCGCAGACACTAGAATATCCACAAAGGGAACTGTGATCTGAGGTTCTTCCTCGCGGGGCATGCCCATTAAAGCGATACCGCCCAGGACAACAGAGATAACCAGAATCAATGGTGTTAATGCAGATTGCACAAAAGCCTGACTAAGGCGCCCCGCTACGCCTAACGGTACGCTCATTGTGCAACCTTTCGAGTATCAACGTGCGCTTGCCCGGATGCCGGGATTAGCACATCTCCTTCCCGCAAACCGGATAATATCTCGATACCTCCCTGAACCGCCTGACCGGGTTGCACTACAATTTCCACACCCCGAGCCAAATTGACGTAGCTAAGCCCATAACGACGATGCAAATATTCGGGAGGAATAACAAAGGCCGGGCGTTTATCAGTAGACACCCAGACGCGGACACGTTCGCCAACAAAAAAATCACCCAGACCTTCAACAGTGACATCGGCTACTACCCGGCCGTTATCCAGCTCTGGATAGACCTGAGCGATAAGGCCATCTCTGTAGGCTTTATCCTCATGGATAAAACTCGTGTCGAGCATGCCCCGCTGGCCTACCAGGACGGTATCGCCCTGCTTAATAAAGCGAGCGTGACGCTCTGGCAACATCAAACGCAGGATGTAACTCTCGGCGGCAATGTTGGCAATCGGTTCGCCAGGTAACACCACGGAGCCATGGGTAACGCTGACTTTGAGCACACGGCCACTAGCGGGCGCCAGAATATCGCCCTCAATCTGGGCTTGCCGAATCACCGCCTGATCTGATTTCAGCGCGGCGATATCGGCACTCACCACATCAACCTGGGTTTGTGCCTCGTCCTGTCTGGCCTCGCTAATTTTGCCCGAGGCATACAATTTTGTAACCCGCCTTAAGGTGGTTTTCGCCAGTTGCAACTGGGCCTCAAGAGAACGCAATTTCGATTCAGTAGCAGCAATTTGCAGTCGTTGTTTGGGGTCCCGTACACGCGCCAGTTTCTGTCCAGCTTTTACGGTAGCACCCTCATCGACGAGCAGCTCGACCAAAGTACCGCCGATACGGGCCCGAGCCTCGGTGACATCTACGGTTTGCACCGAGGCAAACAGTGACTTCAAGTCATAAACAGGTTCACGCTTAACCGTAAATTCACCACTTGCCCCACTCGCTT